>URTO01000001.1 GCA_900550745.1 uncultured Desulfovibrio sp.
ATGAAACAACCATATCCCATGACAGAGCCTTAGGTTGTGTCGTCATTTATACGTAACTATTTGAAGCCATTGAAAACAACTTTTTTCGTGGCTTGAAAAAATAGTTAATTGGTTTCAATAGATTATATCTAATTGGCGACACGACCTAGATATAAAAAACATAAAGAGGGCTTTGACTATGCAAATTCTCTGGGCCCTCATAAAGCCATCATCTGAGCGAAAAATTAAATGGAATCAACACCACAGTATTGACGGGACGCCCCTGTATTTTCCCCGGAATGAACCGCATGCTGCGGGCGGCGGAGAGCGCGGCCTCCTCAAAGTGGCCGGTGGGCTCCGCGCTCCTGATCTTGCAGGACTGGGGCTTTCCCTCCGTATCGACGACAAGCTGGACGACGACCCTTCCTGAAAGGCCAAGCCGCCTTGCTTTCCGCGGGTATTCGACCCGTGCGCTTTTGACCACGGACGGACGTTGATCGACGTCATCCGTTTCGTAGGCCATGAGCCCACCTATGCGGCTGGGACGGGGCGCTCCCGATGCGTGTCCTGAAGCCGGGGCCTCCGAGGCGGCCTGCGGCAGGGCGGCTGGCCTCGGTGCGGCGGGGGGAGGCGGGGGCGTTTTGGCCTTCCGGGGAACAGCCGTTTCCTTTTTCTTGCGCGGGCTGATCTTGGGCGTTTTGGGCGGTTCCTTTTTGGGCTCCGGCTTTACCTCCGGTTCGGGGGTGGGCGGCACGGGTTCCGGCTCGGAGGCTGGGGGCGGCACCGGCTCGGCGGCGGGAGCAGGCGGGGCGGCAGGGGGGGGAGCGGGAACAGCCAGTTCCGCCAACGCGACATGGTAGACCTGTTCTTCCGGCACCGTGTCCCCCTGAGCCGAAAAGCAGTACAGCCCTCCGAAAAGCGCGGCGTGAAAACCTACCGAAAACAAAAAGGTGGAGGTACGGACGGCATGCCGCATGATCACTCGCCCTTCCCCGCCGCCAGTGGGAGAGGCGCCCCTTCGGGCTCCGGCTGCCCTTCGGCAGAGAGCGTCACCAACCCCACGTCCTTGATGCCCGCCTTGCGTATCTTGCCCATGACGCTCATCACAATGCCGTAAGGGACGTTCTGATCCGCGCGGACGAACAGTTGCCGCTGCGGGAGGCGCACATTGGTTTCAAGAACCGAAGGCAAGTCCGGCAGGGTCGTTTCGTACTCGTCCAAGAACACGGCCCCGTTATCCTTGATGGTCAGCATGACGTGATCATTTTCCGTGGGCAGCGTCTCCGAGGCTTCGACCTTGGGCAGTTCGACGTCCAGCCCCTCGGTCATCATGGGGGCCGTCACCATGAAAATGATCAGCAGGACGAGCATCACGTCCACGAACGGCGTGACGTTGATTTCGGAAACAAAATCGTCGGATGTCGAGACGCCCGCCATGCTACTTCCCTCCGGCGAACGGCAGGCCGTCCGGGTGGCTGCCCGCCTCGTGCTGCATCCTGTTGAGAAGCTGCCCCGCGAACGTGATGCACTGGCTTTCAATGGCCGTCAGCTTCGCGCGGAAGACGTTGTAGCCGCATGTTGCAGGAATGGCCACGAACAGGCCCACGGCCGTGGCGATGAGCGCCTCGGCTATGCCGGGGGCCACCGTCGCCAGCGAGACGCTTTTCATCCTGGCGATGGCCTGGAACGAATACATGATCCCCCACACCGTACCGAACAAGCCGATGAACGGGGCCGTGTTAGCGGCGGTCGCAAGCAGGGCGAGGGACGACTTCAGGCTGCCCATCTCCTCGGCTATGCCGAAATGCAGGGCGCGGCGCACATTGTCGTTGAGGAGCTTCTCGGCGTCTCCCGTCCTGTTAATGCGGTTGAACTCCCGCACGCCTCTCCGGGTAATCCCGAACAGGGGGGAACGGGCGTTCCGCTCCAGCGCGGGGAGGGCCGACATAAGATCGTCGGCGTCAATCGTCTCTAGGCCGCGCGCGACATCCTTCTGCGCCGTCCGCAGGCAAACCCATTTGCCCAACATATAGGCCCAACTGACCACAGACATGAGCAGCAGCAGGGCGAGAACAGCCTTAGAAACGATGGATGCCTGCAAAATGGCGTGGATTATCGTGTCCACAACAAGACTCCCTTTCTGGAAATGCCGTTTGGGGCCGGGGCGATTCCGAACGACTGCGGAATCCGGCGGAAACAATGGAGAGAAAAAGGCAGCACGCCTTCCGGCACGCCGCCTTTTCTCTGGAATCACATGGGAAATCAGAACCGGTAGGTTACGCCGCCGCCGAAGCCGATGCCCTCGGTCGCGACCCAATAGGCCCCGCCGAAGCTTCCGACGTAGTCGTACCGCTTGTCAAACATATTGTTGACGTATCCATAGATGTCGAAGTCGCCGATTTCATAGCCGATACGGGCGTTCACCAGCGTATGGGACGGGATATGCCCGCTGTTGTCCGTGTTCAGATAGGCCTTGGTCGCGCCGGTCACGTCCCAGCGGGTATAGAAACCGGACTCGTGGCGATAGGAAAGGCCCGCGCTGTACGTCCATTCGGGGACGTACGGAACGTGGTTGTTGTTGAGATCGCCGTAGAATTCATCGACGATGTTGTCGAAGCGCAGATGGGTGTAGCCGGCGGAAGCGAAAAGTTCCAGATTCGGCAGGAGGGCGTACGTGGCTTCGACTTCGGCGCCAAGAGCCCACGGGTTGCCGGCGTTCTGGATGAAGCCGCTCATTCCGGCAGTGTACATTTCAACCTGCATCCCGTTGTACTTGTTCGCGAACAAGGCTGCATTCAGGCGAAGGCGATCTTGCAGGAAAAGGTTCTTGGAGCCGATTTCAAAGGCATAGACGTGTTCTTCGTCATACTTCTCGTGCCCCGGCGTGGCGTAGGCCGCGTCAAAGCCGCCGGCTTTGTAGCCTTCGGAGAAGCTGGCGTAGACCATGTTCTTGTCAGTGAGCGCGTATTCAAGGGCCACCTTGGGGGAGAAGTTCGTCCACGAATCGCTGCCGTGGTAGCTCCTGGCAGTCATGTTTACCAGATCGGAATGGGTGGTCGTGTTGTAGTAGTCGAAGCGCCCGCCGAGCGTCAGCGCCCAGCGTTCCGCGAAGGGCAGCTTCACTTGGCCGAACAGGGCGTAGGAATTGGTGATGTCACGCGCATCAACCTTCGGGAATCCCGACGTATAATAGTCGTACCGGATGCGGCGATCCGTATTGGCATAGGCCAGACCCATTACCGCATTCATGCCGTCCTTGTCGTAGGCGAGCCGGAATTCCTGCCCGAAATCGTAGAATCCGCTCTTGTTGTGGTCTTCCATCCCGTAGGAATCGCCTATGAGATTCGGCGTGAAGTCGTAGTCGATGTCAAAGTCGATGTCGTATTCGCTGCGCGTCGTGACGGAGGTAAACGTCCAGTTGGGGGAAATGTCGTATTTGACGCTCAGGGCCTGCTCGTTGTGCGCCGACTTGTTGAAGCCGGGATCGTTGGAATTGACGTGCCGTTTCTGCGTCGTGCCGCCGGCAGCCTCAAACATGCCCTGCGTCATGCCGGGCATCATCGCCTCGTACTGCGAGAACGAATTGGGCGAATACATGCCGAACGTGCCCTCATCGTACTTCGTCATGCCCACCTGAAAATTGATGTCCAGATCGTCCGTGGGCGTCAGGCGGAAACCCAACCGCCCGGTGTAGTTCTTCTTGTCGTCGATGTACTGCCCGTTATAGTCGTTCATGACCTCGCCGCGCTGCGAGAAGAACTGGAAGGAACCGTTCGCGAACAGAACGTCCTTCACAACCGGGCCGGACAGGGCCACCGTCGTCTTGACGTGCTGTTTGTTGCCGTACTCAAACCCAATTTCGCCGTGCGGATCATTGGAGGGCTTCTTGGTCGTGATCTTGATGACGCCGCCGCTGGCGTTGCGGCCGTACAGCGTCCCCTGCGGCCCGCGCAGCACTTCGATGGACTCGATGTTGTAAAGCTGCGCGTCGTACCCGGAGGTGTTCGTCAGCGGGACGTCATCAATATAGGTGATGACGGACGGAACATAGCTGTGGGCGATGGACGCCGACCCCCGAAGCGTGGGGAACTGCATGATGGAAAGGCCGCCGGTGGGGATCGTCAGGTTCGGGATGCGCGAGGAAAGATCGCCGAGCGTGCTCACCCCCGACTCGCGCACTTCGTCCTCGTTCATGACGGAAACGCTGGAAGGAACCTTTTGCAGATCCTCCCTGACCTTGTTCGCCGTAACGGTAACCTCAGGCAGCACGAGCTCATCGTCAGCCTGCGCCCCGCCTGCCCAGCACCCCGCCGCCATGCACAGGCCGCACAGGGCGGTTGCAACCACTTTCCTCTTCTTTCTTGCCATGATGTCAACTCCTCAAACGAAAATATACCAAGCACAGTAGGGTAGGATTCCACGCAATACAGTACCTGAACGGGCCAAAAACAGACCCTATCGGGCCATTCCTTTCCAGAGAGCCCGGCCCCGGTATGGGCGCATCAAAAGAGCGCCTCACGGGGCCGCGGTTTTCAGCCGTCGCGCCGGAGGCGTTTCACGCCGCGCGGCGGCCCTCCCGGTGGAAGAAGTGGGGCGGGATCACGACCGGGCGTTTCATGCCGCACGGCGGCCTTCCCCTAGCGGCACTCCTTGGGAGGAACGCCGAAATAGCGCGAGAAGGCCCGGCTGAAATGGCTGGGATTCGCATAGCCGACCCGGTAGGCCACTTCGGCCACGTTGTACTTGCTTTCCTCAAGCAGTTTGCGGGCCTCGCTCATCCGGTGCCGTTGGAACGACGAAAAGATCGAAGCCCCATACATGGATCGGAACGTCCTCTTGAGGCTGCTCTCGCTCATGCCGACGGACTTGGCGAGCTGGCTGATGGAGAAAGGCTGCTCAAGGTTGTCGCGCATCATCTGCCACGCGCGGGCGACCTTGCTGTGAAGGGCGCACGCCTCGCAGCAGCATTCGTTCTGGACGAAATACAGGGACAGGTATTCGAGGGTCAGCTCCATCCCCTTCAGCTCCAGATACGTCTGGCGCATGGGCCCCTTGAACGGGCAGCTCAGTATCTGTCCCGAAAGCAATTGGGCCGTCACGCTGGCCGGGGCCGCATACAGGAAGGGTTCGGGCTTTTTCCTCAGCAGGCACTTGGCCTTGCGGTTGAGCGTGATCTTCTCGTTGTCGAGCAGGCCGAGCACATTCATGTGCGAAACGGTCAGGCCGAGAAAGCATGTGGGGCAATGGCGGAACCCTCTGACGCAATACCCCATCTCTCCTCCGAAAACGCAGGTCGTATGCTGCGGAAGCCGTTCGGAACGCGACTCCGTATCGGCGGACAGCTCCCCTTCGATCACATAGCCGAACCCGACATGCTCATTGAGCTTTTCGGGCTCGTACAACGTCAGCGGTTCGAGGCTCGGTTTTACGATTGCGATGTTGATGCCAAAACGATTGTTCCCATCCAGAATCGTCGTAACAGTGGACATAGTTCGCCTAATTTGAAAAAGAATTTCATTATCAATGTTGCTGAACTCGTTACCTCGAATATCCGTTTTCTCCGGCCGGCCCGGCATCCCTCCCCAGATGCCGGGCCGCAGTCGCCCGGTTATGCCTTTTGGCGCCTAGGCCTTCAGCTTCCACGACTTGACGGAGGATTCCCTTTCCCAAAGCTGCCTGTACAGGCCGCCCTTCGCCAGCAGCGCGTCGTGCGTCCCCCGCTCGACGGGCTTGCCCGCATCCATGACAAGGATCTGATCGGCATGGCGGATATGGTTCAGCGTATGCGCCACCATGATGACCGTCTTGCGGCGGGTCAGCACGGAAAGCCCCTGCTGGATGGCCCATGCGTTTTCAGGGTCGACGCTCGAAAACGCCTCGTCGAGCAGGACGACCGAGGCATCCTTCAAAATGGCCCGCGCGATGGACACGCGCTGCCGTTCCCCCCCGGACAGCGTGCACCCGCCCTCGCCCACAAGGGTGTCGTACCCTTCCGGCAAGGCCATGATGAAGTCATGGCATCCGGCGGCCTTCGCCGCTTCGATGATCGCTTCGGGCGACGCGTCCGGCCTCCCCATGCGGATGTTTTCCCTGATGGTGCCCGCGAACAGGTACACGTCCTGAAACACCACGGAAAACTCGGCCATCAAATCCTTCTGCGGGATGTCCCGGACGTCGATCCCGCCCAGCGACACCGCGCCGCCCTGCACGTCCCAGAACCGGGCCAGCAGCATGAGAAGCGTGGTCTTGCCGCTCCCTGAGTGGCCCACCACCGCCGTCAGCGTGCCGGGGCGGAACTCGGCGGTCACGCCATCGACGGCGGGAGCCTGCCCGTCCTTGTAGGCGAAGGTGGCCAGCTCCATGCCGGGGCCGCCTTCTCCAGGCTTGGAGCGGCCCTCGTCCGCCATCACCGGCAGGGAATGCAGGCTTTCGATATGGTCAAGGCTCAGCGAGATGATGTTCAAGATGCCGAACTCGCCGAGAAGCGCCTCCACCGGCTGGTAATAGGTGCCGCTGATGATGGCGAAGAACAGGAAGACCGGTAGCGAGATCAGCCCGTTCAGGTAGAAGATCAGGCCGCACAGGAAGATCAGCCCCATCCCGATTCGGATAAAGAGCTGATACAGCACCATCGGCCGCATGGCCTTGAGTTCGTACGCTGCGGCAGCATCTCGGTACCGTTCCAGATGGCCCGATATCTCCTTGAAGACATGCTCTCCCATCCGGTAGGAGCGGATCGTCTCCATGCCCGAAACGTATTCCAAAACCGCACCGATGAGGCCCTGCTCCATTTCCTGCCGCTTTTCCCCGGCGGTTTTGAAGGCCCGCTTCGTCGAGTTGTACACGAACCACGCCGGGACAAACCCGACCATCGCGATGATCGCCAGCCGGAAATCCATGAAGAGCATGATGATGGAAAGGCAGGCCACGGACGTCATGCCCGCGATGAAGTTCGCGGCGGTGGCCATGCAGCGCATCTCCACGAAGCTCATGTCGTTCGTGAAAATCGAGGTCAGGCCCCCCAGCCGTTCCGCCTGAAAAGCGCCCAGCGGCAGCTTGACCAGCCGCCCGCTCTCCCTGATCCGCACGTCCCGCATGATTTCGTACCCGGCGGCGGCCTGAAGCCTGGTCACCTGATATTCAAGGGCGTAGCGCAGCACGAGGAGCCCCGCCATGCACAGGCTGCATTGCAGCAGCGTGCCCATGCCGAAGGTTCCGTCCACAAGGCTGACGATCGCCGCCATGACGAACAGGTACATGCCGCCCGTGCAGCAGTTCTGAAGAATATTCAGCACCACCGCGGTGAGCAGCGTCTTCCGCCTGTCCCCCGCCAGCACGAAGATACGGCGAATCATCTCAATCATGTTCCGCGCCTCCTGCAAGCCAATTTTCGGAACGCTCAAAGGCTTCCCACATCTTCCGATAGACGGGAGACGCGGCGAGCAGCCCGGCATGGCTGCCGGAAGCCGCCAGTTCGCCGTCCCGGATCACCAGAATCGCATCCGCGTCCGCAATGCTCCGCAGCCGATGGGCGATCACCACCACGGTCTTGCCCCGCGCCAGTGCGGAAAGCGCCTTTTGCAGCTCGTCCTCATTGTCGGGATCGCAATACGCCGTGGCCTCGTCCAAAATGAGCACGGGGGCGTTCTTCAGCAGCGCCCGCGCAATGGCGATGCGCTGGCGTTCGCCGCCCGAAAGGGAGCACCCGCAACCGAGCATGGTTTCATAGCCCTGCGGGAGCGACATGATGAAGTCGTGGCAGCGCGCGGCCTTCGCCGCCTCCGTCACTTCCTCGAAGGTGGCGTCCGGCTTGCCCAGACGGATGTTGTCGAGCACGCTCTGCTCAAAGACCGTATTGTTCTGGGTCACAAAGGCGATGGTCGAGGCGAGCTGTTCCGCCGTCATGGAACGGATGTCCACGCCGCCGATGCGGATGCTGCCGCCCTGCACGTCCCAGAACCGGGCGAGCAGTTTGGCTATGGTGCTCTTGCCGCCGCCTGAAGGCCCGACCAGCGCGGTCACCTTGCCCGCCTCGGCGGTGAAGGAAAGCCCTTCAAAGACCTTCTTGTCGCCGTAACCGAACGAAACGCCGTCGAAAACGACGTCAAACCGATCGGGCACGGCGGGGGCGCCTTCCTGCGGCAGTTCGTCCATGTCGAGCAATGAGGCGATGCGCCCGGCGATCTGCATGCAGATGTTCATCTCGTCGCCGTAACGCCCGATCTTGGTCAGCGGAGTGGCGTAGCACAGGGACGCGAACACGTAAAACAGCATCGAAGGCGCATCAATGCTCCCGGCGGCGTACAAGTAGCCCACCGCCGGAAAGACGAAGACGACCCCGGAACCCATGATCACGGAGTTGACCGTCATCGAATGGCGGCATTCCGCGAACCATTGGGTCATGAAGCCGCAATAGCTTTCGGCGGACTCCTCGAAGCGCGACCACGACTTCCCTTCGGCAGCGAAGATGCGGATTTCCTTCATCCCGTGGACGTACTCCACAAGGCTGCTGTTCAGCTTCTGCGTGGCGGCCTCCATGATGGGAAAGTTCTTCATGGCCAGCTTGCCCATGATGCCGAGGCACATCATATAGATGACGATGGGCAGCAGCATGACGAGGCCCACGCGCCAGTCCATGCATAGGACGATTATGATCATGCTGAGCGGGACGATGAGGTTGCCGATGATTTCCGGGTAATGGTGCCCGTAAAACATTTCGAGCTTTTCCACATCGTCGAAAATCCGGCTTTTCAGCTTGCCCGCCGAGTTTTCGTCAAGGAACCCCTGCGGGACGCGGGAGAGCTTCCGCAGCAGGTCGCTGCGGATCGCGTGGAGCGTCTCGAAGGCCGTCAAGTGCGAGAGCCGCGTCGACAGGAAGTGGAACACCACCTGAAGGAAAATCCCCATGACGGCCAGCCCGGCCCCCGCATAGGCCCGGGAAACATTCCGGGGAGCGGAAAGCAGCGCGTCCAAAATCACATACAACCCCAGCATCGGCAGCAGGCTGCACAGGGCCGAAAGGACGGCAAGCCCCCCGGCGACCAGCAACCGCCTGCGGTTCGCCTTGTTGGGGAGCCCGCACAGTGTCCGCATTCCATTACTCATGGGAACCTCCAAGCCGCGCGGCCATCGGGGCCACGGCGTTATAACGGGCCCTCGCGGCGAGAAGATAGACGGCGGCCGATGCCGACGCCGAAAAAAGCCGCTTCTCCTCAAGGCTCCGCTCTACGTAGTCCTGCAGGTCGCGGACAGTCCGCAGGGCATCGACGCTCCTGTCGTCGAGCATGATGTCGAACGCCTCTTCCACTTCCATCGCCAGTTCGGGCATATCGAGCGCATCCGCCTCCAGATCGGAATGAAAATCGGTGTCCGGCCGAATGGATTCAACCGGAACCTTGAATTGGGCCGCGACGATTTCGTTCAACCGCCTTGCAATAGACATGCTTCCGCCTCCTTTGCCGATCCGTGCGGACGCCGCGCCCGCACGGATGCGGCGTCCTCACTGCTTCTCTTCGCCGAACACCTTCAGGCGAACGATCAGGTTGGGGGTGATGAAATAGTCGCACAGGACCGCGACGATGACGCCTATGGCCACCAGAACGCCCATATGCACGAAGATGACCATCTTGGAGAAGATGTAAGCCACAAAGCTGAGGCTCAGGATGCACGAGGTCAGCAGCATGGCCTTCCCGGTGCTCAGGAAGGTGCGCCGCACGCTCTCGCGGTAGTTGCCCGTGCGGATGAACTCAAGCTGGCAATGGTTGATGAAATGGATGGTGTCGTCCACCGCCAGCCCGAGCAGCATGGGAATGACCGTCACCGTCATCATGTCGAGCGGGATGTTGAAGAAACCCATGATGGCGCATACGAAGAACGCCGGGAGCAGGTTGGGGATCATGGCGATCAGCCCGATCCGCAGGCTGGCGAAGGCCAAGGCCATGATCAGGGAGATGGTGAGCATCGACGTAAAGACCGACTGCACCTGCCCCCAGCTGACGTAGTCCTGAATCTGCGTGAACTGGCACAGCGTGCCGGTCAGGATAACCTTGGCGTCGGGGAACAGCTCGGCCCCCCATTCCTTGATGGCGTTGAGCTCCCGCACGGCCTCGCCCGAATTGTAGTCGTCGATTTCGATCATGATGCGCAGCCGCTTGTACTCGTAGTCTACCCAGCGTTCGGCTTCCGTGCCTCCGGCGTTCTCGTACAGCAGCAAAATCTGCGCTATCTGCTCCCGGCTGTCGGGGATGGCGTAATACGCGGGATCGTTGGCGTTGAGCACCAGATTGAGATCCTTGACCACGTCGAGGACGCTGTGCACCTTCTTGGTCAGCGGGAACTCCTTGATGCGTTCGGTCAGCGTCTCAAGCTTCTTGAGGTTTTCCGGCAGACGGGCCTCATCCTCGTTCGGGAACTCTATCCCGACGCCGAAAGAGTACAGCGAGCCGAGGGGCGTTTCGCTGATGCGGCAGATGCGGTCGACGTAGGGCACCTCCGTGCCGAAGGAACGGCGCAGGTCGAAGGCCACCTCGACCCTAAACAGGCCGATGACGGACGCGATGACTGCCAGCGCGGCGACGGCGAAGATGCTCTTCGGATAGTCCAGCACCCGGTTGCCCATGCGCTTCATGAGCGCGTCCAGCCAGCCGTCCTTCCTCTCCCGCTCCACGGCGGGCTTGTCCTTGCCGTAGGAAAGAAGAACCGGCAGCAGCACGATGGTCAGCACATACAGCAGCATGGTCAGGATGGCTGACGTGGCCCCCACCCAGCGGATGGGCCGGAGGTTCACGAAGCAGAACGACAGCAGCGAAACCGCCGTGGTAAACGCGCTGAAGAAGATGGGCCAGCCCGTTTCGCCGGTCGCATGTTCCAGCGACCAGCGCCGCAGCCCCGTCCTCTGGAACTCCCATCTGAAAAAGTTGATGAAGTACAGCGAGTAGCATATCGCCATGGACAGGCTGAGGAAGATGGGCATCAACATGACCATCGGGTCGGTGCTGATGCCGAGCAGCCCCTGCATGCCGAGGACGATGGTCAGCCCAGCCCCTCCCAGAAACAGCGGGAAGACGACGCCGCGCACGCTGCGCAGGACGATGGTGAGCACAACCGCGACGAAGAGCAGCGACAGCCCGATCAGGCGCGGCATCTCCTTGGCCATGAAGTTGCGCTTCTCCAGATTGATGACCGGCCAGCCGGTCGTCTGGGGATGCATGTAGGCGTATTTTTCCTGTCCGGCGATTTCGTTCACCTTCCGGCCGATGACCATTTCGATGAACTCGCCGTGCTCGTCCACCGTCCCGTCGGGGATGTTTTTCAGGCGCAGCATGATCCACGCGTAGCGCCCGTCTTCCGAGACGAGGCGATCCTTCAGGGAAGGCTTGGCCATGATGGCGCTGCGGATTTTTTCCAGCGCCTCCGGCGATTCGGGGATCACGGAGGGAACGATGTCGGAAACGTCGAGCCCCTCTTCCGTGCCCTGCGTGAATTCCATGTCGGTGACGGAAACCACGTCGTCGGCATAGGGCACGCCGTCAAGCAGCTCCTTGCCCATTTCCCGGATGCCTTTCAGCACTTTGGGGGTAAAGACATTGTCCGTCTCCACCAATACGGCGCAGAAGTTGTCGTTCCCGAAAATGGACGCCATATAGTCCTTGGCGACCAGCAGGGCGTCACCCTCGTCAAAGTAGTGGGAGTCGTCCGTGTCGGTCTTCAACTGCTTCAGGCCGTACACGGAGAACGCCAGAACCAGAACCATGAGCACGAGAAACAGGTTTCTGCGTTTCAGGATGGCCTTGCTCAGGCCCACAAAACGCTCGTTGATTGCCTCAATGTTCAGCATAGAATCCTCGCTGCGGTCGCATCGCCACGCGGAGCGGCCTCTTTAGAAACTGTAGCGTATCTTTCCCCACACTTGGGAATTGCGCTTGTAGACGCCGTATGAGCCGTCGTCCCCCTGAAACTTGTCCCAGCCCACGGTCAGTTCCAGCCCTTCCCCCAGCTCATAGGAAAACTGGAGGCGGTTGAAGTATTCCCCATCGTTCATCGAGTAGTAGATCATGTCGGAAACGGTCAGCAGCTCGTTGAAGAATGTCTTGGACACGTTCAGCGTCGCCTGCGGGGTGTGTTCCTCGCAGGTGAGGTTCCGCCTGTAGTCCACGACCCAGTCGTCAAGCACCTGCGCCGTGATCGTCCAGTTCCCGCCGGGTGACCAGTCCACCCCAAGCAGGGACTTGAGGACGTCATGCTTCGCGGGCTGCCCGTCGTCCACGGAAAGGCGGCGCCCCTGAAAGTACGCCGCCTCGCCCCGGAACACGAAGTCCGACCACGGCTTGGCGAAATCAAGGCCGTAAATCATGATCCGGTGGTACTCAGGCTCCAAAACCATCTCCATGCCCGTATCCCCCGCCCGCATCGAATAATAATTGGCGGCGTTGTCGTCCCACGTGTAAAAGGCGGAAAGGGATACGTCGAACCCCGCCATGTAGGAAGACACCTTAGCGGCAAACTCGCTGTCCTTCAGCGAATAGGAAGACGGCTCCTTGGCCCCCCTCCAGCGCACGGGCATGGGAAATGCGGCGGTGTAGTCCACGGCCCACGGATTGTCCCCCGATGCCAGCTTGGCGGGCTTGAATTCGGGTATCCAGATCAGCTCCGTGATCAGCGTATCGCTCATGATGCGCAGCTTCGCCGCCGTAACCGGGATGCGCATTTCATCAATTTCCCGGTTCAGGTACTCGGTGAAGTCCGTGGGGCAGATGTTGTCGGTGATGCGCACGCCGTCGGCCTTGCCCCAGATGATGAGCTGCCTGCCCAGCCGGAGATCCCAGCCGTCGCCCACATGCTCAAGCCATGCCTCGCGCACGGAGAAACCGTCCTCTGACGGGATCGTCCAGTTCTTTTCGGCGTCCATGGAAAGGAAGCCGTACAGCCAGTTGAAATCCCCCTTCATTTCCAGACGCCCGTGCGCCCGGGACGTCACCTCATCGTGCGGAGCATGGGTGCGCACGGACTGCAACAGTTCGATCCAGCCCGTCACGTCGATGCGTTCGCTCCAAAAGCCCACGACCTTATCCGCCGCCGTGGGCTCGGCCTCCCGCTCTTCGAGACGGCTCCACGCCTCCATTCCGGCGCCCTGCCCGCCCGCATGGGCGCGGCAGGGCAGGCAGAAGGCCGCCAGCAGCAGCCAGACGAAAAAGCGTTTGCCGGACATGGAACTAACGCGACCCTCGCTGCAGAACCGCCACTTGGAAGAGCGAATCCTCCAGCCCCTGATCATAGGTGAACGGGCCGAATTCCATGAGCGTCTTGTGCTCGTCGGCGATATTGTTCATCTGCGCGCTCTGCACCGACCAGAACCCCTGCTGCTCCTGCAGCTTCAGCACGTCGTACACGCGGGTAAGCCCCTTCTTTTCATAGTATTCCAGATGCACCACAAGGAGGGTCTTCTTGTCGATCCACACGACCCTGCGAACCACCGGATCGTCCTTGTCCACGGGAATGGACTCGACCTTCCAGCAATCGTACTCCCCGTGCTTCTCCTCGCCCAGCAGGGTATGGGTATCCTTGCTGATGTTGCGTCGGCCCATGTCGATGTCGTCGTATGTGAAGTCGCTGCCCATGAAGAAATCGTTGTTCGCCGCCCCGCTGATCCGGCGCACCTTCTTCATGGAGGGCACGTACAGCCATTTGTCGTCGTCCTTGCCGGGCTCGTCGTAAGTCCATGAAAGGAAGCGCGTTCCCTCCACGTCCGCGGGGCTGCGGAACGTGATGAGGGATTTCCGATCCATCCCGTAGTCCTTCGCAACCTGTTCGAGGACGCGGACGCGCTGGGAGCCGCGCCTGTTGACCAGAGTCATGGTCAGCGTCCCCTGCCGGTCGTTGCCGTCAGGCCGCTCGCGCATCATGCTGATGACCTGCGTTCCGGTCAGCTCTTCAGCCACGGCGGGAACGGCGGACAAGACGCCGCACATGGCCAGCAGGGCCAACAGGCCCCTCAAAATACGATCCATGTCTACTCCTTTGCGTTTGCTCTGTGACATGGGGCCCACTCTGGGGCCCTCCGACAGCGACAAAACGTACTATTATTGAATTTGAATTTCAATATCAAATATAGGCCAAAAAGAATTTCATATCAGGCGGTTTTCCGTTCCTGCCGGAACATATTGATCCGTGATTCGCCTAGGCGTTCCCGCAGCGCGTAGTCGCGGATCCCCATGTTCTCCTCCGGTGCGATGTTCAGGAAGCCGAGCTTCCCCACATGCGTGCCCTGATGGAGCATGTGGAAGGCCTCAGCCCCGTCCCGCAGCGGGAACACCCGCGAAAGCGTGGGATACAGGAAGCCCTTGCAGATGAGCCGCGCCGTCTGCACGGCCTCGTAGTAGTTCGCGGCGTGCGATCCGATGATGTGCTTGACGGTCTGCCACAGGTAGCGGTTGTCGAACACATGGTCATAGCCGGATGTGGAGCCGCAGGTGACGACCTTGCCCCCGGCGCGGGCGATGGCCACGCTCGCCGCGAACGTCGAACGCCCCGTATGCTCGAAGACGATGTCGGGGTCTTCGCCGCCCGTGAGCTTCCGTATCTGCGCCTTCAGCCGCAGTATCTGCCGATTCTTAGTCCGCCCGCGCTCGTCGAGGAAGCGTTCCTCGCCGGGCGTCCGCGGAAGCACGATCACGCGTTCGCACCCCATTTTCCGTACCATTTCGGCCTTCTCCTCATTGGAGACGATGCCGATGGGGATGCCGCCGCCGTTCAGCACGAACTGGATGGCGAACGTTCCGAGCCCGCCGGACGCGCCCCAGATCAGCACGTTGTCCCCCTGCATCATCTGGGCTCCGTTCTTGGAAACGAGCATGCGGTAGGTCGTGGTCGCCACAAGGGTCATGGACGCGGCCTCAACCCATGTCAGGTGTTCCGGCTTGGGGAGAAGCTGATGCTCGCGCACCAGCGTGAAGTCCGCGAACGATCCGAAATTCGTCTCGAAGCCGTAGGCCATCAGATGGGGATCCCGGATCTCGTCGTCGAAGACTTCCGGCGAAGCCACGTCGCATGTGGGGCCGAAGATCATGACCCTGTCTCCGGGTTTCCAGCGCGTGACGGCCGACCCCGTCCGCACGATCACCCCCGCCCCATCCGTGCCGAGGACATGGTGATCCAAATTGTGCTTGGCGTTGTCCGGAGAATATTTGGCGTATTCCCCAATATAGTTGAAGCCGGGGGAAGGCTCGAACAGGGACGACCATACGTTGTTGAAATTCAGGGCGGAGGCCATGACGGCCACAAGCACCTCGTGGGGGCCGACTTCCGGGAGAGGCACCTCTTCAAAATGCAGCGAGCGGCGCGGATCCTTCTCCGTAAAGCTCAGGCCCTGAAACAAGCCCGTTTCATCGCGATGGACGGTCAGCGCCCGCATCGCATCGGGCAGGGGGGCATTGGCGAAGTCGTCTGGAACGCTGCGCTCCGACTCCGCAAGGTCGAGGATGTGCTTCAATTCTGGTTTCATCGTCAAATCCTGTTGAAGGGTCATATCGCCTCAAAACAAAGGGGACGCCCCTATCAAAGGGCGTACATCAGAAGGGACTGGGCAATTTGCCCGATCACCTCTCCGCGCCACTTCCGCAGATAAAAATGCCCGCCGGGATAGGTCGCCATGCTGCACACGCCCGTCGTGAACAGCCTCCAGAGCCGGACACGATCGAGGGGGACGAGGATGTCCTTCTCCCCCGCGAACACGGAAATGGGAATGTCCAGCGCCTCCCGCGTACCGTCGATCATGGTGAGCAGCAAAGCGTGATCCTGAAGGAGCGTCCGCTTCACCACCTCCAGGCTGTCCGCGTCGAGGAGGATCGATTCGGGAACGGCGTTCGACTGGAGCACCCTGTTGAGGAAGGCCTCGTCACCGACGGCCTCCGGGGGCAGCTCCTCCGGCGGGATGGGCGTCGGAGCCGCCGAGATGAACAGATGCACCGGGGCCGCCATCCCTTCCCGCACGAGATGCAGCGCCAGCCGGAAGGCCAAAAGCCCTCCCATGCTGTGCCCGAAGAACGCCGTCTTCGACGTGAAATAGGGGCACAGAGCCTCGGCGAGCCGTTTGCACAGCTCATCTATGTCCGTCACGGCCTGTTCCCCGTAGCGTTCCTCATGGCCGGGGAGCTGCACGGGGAACAGGCTTATGTAATCGGGGAGCAGGGGCTTCCATGGAAGGAATGAGGAAGCCCCGCCTCCCGCGTACGGAAAGCAGAAGAGGCGCACCTGTTCATCCGCCGCGACGTTTTCAAAACGAATCCAGCGGGACTGCCGCCGTACGTTGTCCGACACGTTTCGTTCCTCCGCTCCCGCCTACTTCACCGATCCGATGGCGTCCGCGATGTTGCGGGCGTTGTCCCCCAGAATGCAATCGAAATGGTTTCCGGGAACATCAAAGATCGTCACTTCCGAAGCGGGCATGGTTCTCCAGAAGGGCCGGGGATCGGGGATTCCCTGCAGGAGATCGGTTGCGAAGAAATACTTGAGCGTTCCCTTGTACGGGGACGGCCTGTACGTCTTCGCCGAGCCCACGGTGGCCTCGAACAGTTTGTATTGGTGCGCGAAGTCCTCCAGCGTCACATCTTCAAGGAGCTTTTTCGCGGTCACGTAGCGGTAGATCGTCTCTACGCACTCATCCAGGCTCATCGCCATCAGATCGGCCAGCGGAATGGCGTCCGGCACGACGTCGGGCTGCTTCAGGACGTGGAGGATGGGATCGTCCTCCAACCCCGAATAGATGTTCATCGGCAGGAAGTAGGTGCCGAGATACATGAACAGAAGGCTGAGCTTATGCGAGAAGGCCGCGCCGGGCGCGCCGGTATCGACGGCCGCGAGGTGCTTCACCTCCACGCCGCGCCGCTGGAGCTGGACGGCCATTTCATAGCCGATCATGCCGCCCACGCAGAATCCGACGATGGTCAGCTTCGCCTTCGGACGCACGCGCAGGATTTCCTCGACGAAATACGCCGCGATGTCCTCCACGGTACGCAGGGGCTCCTCCTTGCCGTCCTTGCCGCGCAGGATGCAGCCGTAAAAATCGGCTTCATCCTTGTAGAGCCGGGCGAAGTCCGCGAACAGTTCAACACGGCTGCGGCCTTCGGCTATGCCGATGATCACGCTGTCCTTGCCCGATTCCTGAAGCGGCAGCAGGATCTTGTTCTGGTGGCGGGGCCTGTCGATGTATTCGGCCATCTCCAACAGGGTGTTGAGCGTATAGAGCTCCTGCACGCCAAGTTCCACCTTGAACGCTTCGTGGATCCGGGTGATGAGGACGGTCGCCAGCAGCGAGTCGCCTCCCAGCTCAAAGAAGCTGTCGTCGAGGCCGGGGGCCTCGATTTGAAGGATGGAGGCCCACAGATCCGCAAGGCGCTTCTGCGTCTCCGTTTCCGGGGCGCGGGCGGGCTTGCCGGATCCGGCCTCCACTTCCGGCAGGGGCAGCGCCTGCCGGTCGATCTTGCCGGAGCGGTTGCGCGGCATCACGTCCAGCTCCACGAATACGGACGGCACCATGTAGCCGGGCACGCGTTCCCGCAGGAAGGCTTCGAGGAGCGACGGCTCGAACTGCCATGCCTCCAGAGGGGCACGGGCGAGGATGACGTTCTGCTCCGCGCCGTCGACGGTATGGCATTGATGGACGCCGTCGAAACCGGCGAGCTTGAGCTGCTCCTCCCACTGGTCGCCGCTGAGCAGGGGGTGCAGGGGGCGCAGATCCGTATCCTCAAATACGTCGAAGCCCTGTTGGAGCCCCATGGTCAGGTCGTGTGCCTTGAAGAACAGCGTCTGCTCGATGATGAACAGCACGCCTCCGGGCTTGAGCAGGGAACGCAGCCGGGCGAGGCTGGGGGCGATCCGCTTCACGTCATGCAGCACGCTGGCGGCGATGATGACGTCATAGGCGTGCGGCGCGAATCCTTGGCTCACGATCTCCTCGTCCAGATCGAAGAGGCGGCACGAGAAGAAGGGGGCGTCCTTGAACTTCTCTCCAGCGTTCTGGAGGAAATAGCGCGAGATGTCCGTAAAGCAGAAGCTGGAGGTGTTCTCCGGCAACGCCTGCATCACCGCCGTCGTCGCCCCGCCGTGCCCGCCGCCGACTTCCAGAATGTCCAGCGGATGATCCTGCGCCATGATGGCGACGGCGTCACGGATGATCTGGTAGGAGTAGTGGAAGACAGCGCCGTAAAGCCCCTTGACCTTGCCGGAGGCGTAGACCTCGGCGGAGTGCTTGCGCTCCAGCAGCAGATCAACCATGCTTTTCGCCTCGGAGGCGAGGAAGCCGAGGCCCTGCCCGGCGAAACGCGCCTGTACCTCGCCTGCCTCCGTGAACGCGAACGGCTTCACGAGGCGGAACGCCTCCCCGTCGCGGGCGAGGAACCCGGCTTCTTCAAGGCTGAGCAGCGCCCGTTTCAGCCAGCGTTCGTACCGGGGGCGGATGCCGGTGATGCGCAGGATTTCGTCGGGGGTATGGCTTTCCCCTTCCCGCCTGTATACGCCGAGCTCGTACAGCGAAGCTTGGACGCTGGCTTCGTAGAGCTCACCACCCAGCCCGATATTCTTTTCAAGCCCCTGAAGGCGCGTGTTCTCGGAGATGCCCGCGATGCCGGCGTCCACCGCAGCCACCCGCTTCCACAGGCCGTCGGCATCCCGCCATTCGACGGGCTTGCGGGTATGCAGGCCGTCGTTGCCCTTGGCCGTGAAATAGGCGGCAAGGCGGGGGTTCTTCTTGTCCCCAAGCGGCTGGACGACGGCTTCGCGGATGTCGGGATGCTGGAGCATGGCGTGCTCGATCTCACCGAGTTCCACGCGGAACCCGTTGATCTTGAGCTGGTTGTCCTCACGCCCGAGCAACACGACGTAGCCTTCGGGATGGAAGTATCCCATGTCGCCGGTACGGTAGAGGCGTTCCCCAGTGACGGGGTGGACGATGAAGGACTTCTCCGTGTTTTCGGGGTCGTGCCAATACCCGTCGGACAGCCCTACCCCGCCGATGTACAGGTTGCCGGACACGTAGTCCGGGCACGGCCTGAGCTCGTCGTTGAGGACGTAGAACCGCTGGTTCAGCATGGGATAGCCGTAGGGGATGCTCTCCCATTTCGGATCGACCGAGCCGATCGGGTACAGGATTGACCAGATGGAAGCTTCCGTCGCACCACCCAGACTGACGACCTCGGCGTCGTAATGCGCGCGGATCTGATCCGGCAGATCCAGCGGCAGCCAGTCGCCGGAAAGCAGGGCCAGCCGCAGCGTCCCCTTCTCCGTTCCCTGAAGGACGCCCTTGTACTCGACGAGCATCTTCATCATGGCCGGAACGGTGTTCCAGACGGTCACCCGTTCGCTCTGGACGAGATCGAGCCAGTGCCCCGGCTCCTTGATCTGCGCGGCGTCGGGGAACACGATGGTGCCGCCTGCGGCCAGCGTCCCGAAGATGTCCCACACGGACAGGTCAAACCCCAGATTGGCGAGCGCGATGGCCCGATCTTCCGGCCCGATATGAAAACGGCTGTTGATGTCGACAATCGTGTTGACGGCGGCACGATGGCTGATCATGACGCCCTTGGGCGTGCCCGTGGAGCCGGACGTGTAGATGACGTAGGCCAGATCGGTCTGCGCCTGTACCGGCTTGCGATCCCACAGCCCGGCCCCATTGCCTTCGGGCAGCGCGTCCACGGCGATCAGGGACATTCCCTCCATCCATTCAAAGTCCCGCATCAGGCGGAACTGCGTCAGGACGAAGCGCACCCCGGCGTCACGAAGGATGAATTCCATGCGCTGGCGGGGCATGGAGGGATCAAGGGGCAGATAGGCCGCTCCCGCGTACTGGACGCCAAGCACGGCGACGGCCTGCTCCCATCCCTTTTCCATGACCACGGCCACCAGCTCGTTGGGCTTCACCTGCCCGTCCAGCTCCTGCGCAAGCGTTGCGACACGCCCCGCAAGCTCCGCATAGGTCAGGCTCATGCCCGGAGCGGCCACCGCCATATGATCCGGGGCGCTGCGCGCGCTGCGGGCGAACAGCGTATGCAGGTACTCGGAAGAAACCTCTCCCTCCGTGCGGTTGTAGGCTTCACGCTTTTCGATCTGCTCCGCGGGCAGAAGCACGACGTCCTTGCGGTTCCAGAGCGATTCGTCGTCCGCCAGACGCTCCAGCAGATCGACGTACGCACCGAGCATGCTTTCCAGATAGCCATCGTAGAAATATTCCGCGCGCACGTCCCAGTGGATGCGCAGCCACCCGGCGGACTCATAGACCTGATGGTCAAGAAGCAACTGGGGCGTCTGGCTGGAGGTGAACACCTTCTTGACCGGATGCCCGTCGAACAGCATCCCTTCGAGGCTGTCCCCGTAGTCGCCGATGAGGAAGGTGCTGGTGAACACCACGGGCAGGTACTGCTGTTCGTTGGCGGAACGGAAGCGGTTGAGTTCGCGCAGGACGTCCACGCCGCCGAACTGCCGGTTGTCGAGGTCGTTCCACAGGCGGTCGCGGAGGGCGATGGCCCGCTGCTCAAAGGTCGCGCCGGGATCGTCGCACACCTCAAGAAGCAGCGTGTCGGTAAAGTCGCCGATGACTTCATCGATCTGCGGATGCAGCGGCAGCCGGTTGAACAGGGTGAGGTTCAGGCAAAAATCCTTTTCCGAGTTCCAGCGGCGCAGCACCTCGGAGAAGGCGGCGAGCAGGATGCTCGTGGGCGAAAGGCCGATTTTTGTCCCGTAATCCTTGAGCCTCTTCCATTTTTCCGGGCAAAGCTGGCCGTCCATGGGCTTGCTCACGGGGGCGCCCACGGCGTTCTCGCCCAGCACGGGCATACGGGGACCGGGAGCCAGCGTAGGGATACGTTCCCGCCAGTAGGCCTGAGCCTGCTTGTAGGACTCCATATTGCGGCGTTCCGTCAACGAAAGCACATAATCGCGGAAGGTCAGCTCCAGCGGCGGCAGTTCCAGATCCGGGTTGTTGTAAAAGTCCTGCACCTGCACCATCATGGTCTGGAAACTCAGCACGTCGGCGTTCAGCCCTTCCAGGCTGACGTGCATGCGGTACGTGTGCTCGTCGATCCGGGACAGATAGATGTCATACATGGGCCAGACGTCCACGGGCTTGATCTTCTGGCGCAGCTCCTCGCGGATTTCGCCGAGAATTTCCTGTTTCCGCTCCTCGGTTTCGCCGCGCAGGTCGAAATACCTGACCTCGAAGGGCGGCGTGTGCTCCAGAACCATCTGCTGGCCGGTCTTGAAGATGACGCTGCGCATCATGTCGTGGCGTTCGACGAACTTGCGCCATGCGTTCTGGTAGCGCTCAAAGTCGAGATCCACCGTGTCCATCTCAAAATAGACGTGGCTCGATACGTTGCTCGCCCCCAGCGAGGCGTTGTCGCGGCCGATCATGTAGGCGAGCTGGATGTCCGTCAGCGGAAACGGTTTGTATCGATCCTCCGGCCGCAGCGTGATGACAGGCTTTTTCTCCACGTTCCTGTCGATGGCGAAATCATCCTTCTCCAGAAACAGTGCCAGAAGGGATTCCTGCTCTTCGGAGAGGCTGCCGCCTCCGGGGAGCAATGAGGCGTCGTGCAACATGCTTTTTTTCCTTACCTCGTTGATGCGTTGGTTAAACGAACGGCCTTGACGATCCGGCGGCTATCCCTTCCGGGAAAGCATGGCCTTGATCTCATCGGCGGACATCATCTTGATTTTGATGAACAGCTCGGCGATTCGGGCCGTCTGTCCGGGCTTCTTTTCCGTGGCGATCAGGAACGCCGCCAGTTTGCCCACTGTGTTCTCCGTCACCAGCGTGCGGATGGGAACCTTGGTATGGAAGATGCTTTCCAGACGGCTCACCATCGGGATGGCGTGCAGGGAGTCGCCTCCGAGTTCGATGAACGCGTCGTCCACGCCCACGGAGTCGAAGCCGAGGATTTCCTGCCATACGGCGGCGATCACCCGCTCTACGTCCGTTTCCGGGGCCCGGTAGGGGGTGGCGAGCCGGGGCCGCTTGGCGACCTTGGCCTTGGCCTGAAACGCCGCGTAATTCTTCAGGACGTTCTTGGCGTTCCGCCGCAGCTCCTCCACGAGGGCGGGGTAATCGGAGGTCGAAACCATGACCTGCGCGTCGGGGAGCGCGAGGATGCGGCTGATGCATTCCATGCCCTCGGCGGCGAGGATGCCGTGCGCGGCCACGTCTTCGCCCACGGTTTCCATCATCTTCGGCAGAAGCACCGTCCCGATGCCGATGCCTTCCCAGTAGCCCCAGCCGACCGACACGATCCGGTACGGAAGCCGCCCGTTCATGGCCTGCGCATGGAGATCCATGAAGCAGCACGCCGCCGCGTAGTCCGTAAAGCCGAGCGGGGCCGTATAGGAGCACAATGAGGAGAACAGCATGAGGAAATCGGGGGCTGTCGCTTCGAGCATCTTTTCCAGCACCAGCGTGCCGTGCACCTTGGTGCGGATCACGGCCTGTGCCCGTTCGTCGGTCTGCACCTGGATCATGCTGGAAGAAACCGTCGAGGCCGCGTGGAACACGCCGTTGATCTCACCGAACCGTTCAAGCACGGCGTCACGGACGGCGAGCATCCGATCCATATCGGCGACATCCGCCGCGAACACGAGGCATTCCGCGCCCATCGCCTCCAGCGCCCGCACCTTGGCGATGCGTTCCGACACGGCGTCGTCTTCGGGATGGCTTTCCAGCCACGCGTCCCAGCCTTCGCGGGGCGGGAGCGGCGTCCTTCCGACCAGTACAAGCCGAACGCCCCACCCTTCCACAAGATAGCGGGCAAGCTCGAACGCCACGCCTCCGAAACCGCCGGTAATCAGGTAGACCCCGCCCCGCCGGATCGCCGCCTTTTCCGCCTCCGGGGCGGCGGGCAGCGGCACATGCGCAAACCGCTGTTCCCAGCGGCTCCGCCCGCGGTAAGCGACCGTATCCGCGAAGCCCGCCGCATCGATCCTGCCTTCCAGCACGTCGCGCAGCGCGGTCACGTCCCGGATCACGGCATCCAACAGCTCAGGGTGCGGCGGAATGCCCGGCTTCGGGGCATCGATGTCGATGTTGCGCGACTGGATATTCAGATATTCGTTGGGAATGACGCGGCATGGGCCGAGTACGGGGGCTTTTTCGGGCGCGAGCGTTTCGTCGCCCGTCACGCCATGCAGACCGCTGGACAGCACGGCGAGGCCCAGCGGACGGCCATCCAGCCCAAGGGACGACAAGGCGCGCACCAGATAGACAACGCTCTGGTAGCCGTGCGCGTTCAGGCTGTCGTAGGCTTCGAGCCCGGAACCGTCGCCGCCTCCGGTGAGGCTCCACGCGTGGATGACGAAATCGGGCTCAAAGCCCTGCGCGCTCAAATCCTGCAGGAGCCGCTTATAGTCCCCCTCTTCTCCGGGGCGGATGAAAAATGTTTCGGCATCCTCCTTCCGATAAGCATCCCCGGCCCCGGCCAGCACCGCCTCGTGGCCGATCCCGCGCAGCCGCCGGGCCAACGCCCCGGATACGCCGCAGTGATCCGCCAGCAGGAGGAAACGCCGCTTCTCGGCGGGCTGCGCCTCAAGCCTCCGCAGATCGAAAGAGCGCCTCCACTGGGGCAGGACGAACCAGCTTCCGATGTCCTCCCGCTTTTCCATCAACTTGCCCATCATGGATGCGAGGGCGCCGCCCTGTGCGGCCTGCGCGCGAACGTCGGCCCGCTTAGCCCAATGGCTCTGCCTCTGGAATGGATAGGTCGGAAGGGGAATCCGCCTCCCGCCGTCCCGTTCGCCCGCGTACCAGTCCAGATTCACCCTGTGGAGGAACAGCGCGCCGTAGGCGGCGCTCAGCGCCTTGCCGTCCTCGATGTCCTGATCCGCGTCGCGCATGGAAAAGACGATGCCCTGCCCGTCCATATCGGCGTGCCGTTTCGCCAGCGTGCCGAGCACCTTGCCGGGGCCGACCTCAAGCAGCACGGCGTTCTTGTCCTTCAGAATCGCGGCGATGTTCTCGCAAAACCGCACCGGCCTGCGGATATGGGCCGTCCAATAGTCGGGGCTGGTCGCGTCCTCTTCCGTAATCCACGAACCGGACACGTTGGACAGGAAGGGGATTTGCGGCGCATGCAGCTCGATGGAGGAAAGAACCGCCCGGAATTCGTCGAGAATGGGCTCCATGAGGGCGCTGTGCCCGGCCCGCGTCGCAGCGACCTTCCGGTAATGGATACGGCGGCCCGCCAGTTCGCCTTCCAGCGCCGCAATGTCTCCGGGCCTCCCGGAAACCGTGCACAGCTTTTCGGCGTTGACCGCCGCGACGGACAGGCTTCCCCGCAACAGCGGGACAACCTTCTCTTCGGGCGCATACAGCAGGAGCATGGCCCCCTCTTCGACCCTATCCATCAACTGCCCGCGCCTTACGGCAACGGCGAGGGCGTCCTTCAGGGAGAACACGCCCGCAACGACGGCGGCCAGATACTGCCCGAAACTGTGCCCGACGCATCCGGCGGGCCGCACGCCCCAATGCATCCAAAGCCGGGCCAGCGCGTATTCCGTCGCGAACAGCGAAGCGAAGGCGTAGGTCGGCCCGGCGATCTTCCGTTCCGCCTCGGCCCGCCCCGCTTCGGAAGGATACAGGACGTCGCGGATGTCTTCCGAAAGCAGCGGCAGGAGCTGCCCCGCGCATTCGTCAACGGCGGCGCGGTAGACGGGTTCGGTTTCGTAAAGCTCCCGGCCCATGCCCACATGCTGCGAACCCGCACCGGGGAACATGAAGTACACATTGCCCGCGGCGGGCGTCTCCCCCGGATCGGCAAGGCGTTCCGTCCAGCGGTGATTCCTCAGCGAATCAACGAGTTCCGCCGTCGTCCCTGCAATCACGACGCGCCGGGAACCGAACGCCTTCCGTCCCTTTTGCAGGGTATGGGCGACATCCTCCAATGCGGTTTCGGGATGCTTTTCCAAAAACGCCGCCAGCCGCTCCGCCATATCGTCGAGGGCCCCCTCGGTACGTGCGGAAAGGGGGACAGGATGCCAGCGGCGGCGCGACCCTGCCTCCCCGCGCACCGGGGCCTCTTCGAGAACCATGTGGCAGTTCGTCCCCCCAAGGCCGAACGAGCTGACGCCCGCCCGGCGCGGCGAGGCTTCCCACGGCCTCAGTTCCGTATTGACGTAGAACCGGCTGCCTTCAAAGGGAATTTCTGGGTTCGGCCTTTCAAAGTGCAGAATCGGGGTCAGCATTTTCCGGTCGAGGGAAAGCATGGCGCGGATAAACCCAGCGACGCCCGCGGCGGAATTGAGATGCCCCACGTTGGTCTTGACCGAGCCCAACGCGCACGGCGTCGCCGCCAAACCGTAAATGCTTTCGAGGGCGCGGAATTCCATCGGATCGCCCATCGGTGTTCCCGTGCCGTGCGTCTCGATGAACGTCACCGTCTCCGGGCCGACGCCGGACAGCTCCAACGCCTCACCCAAAACGGCCTCCTGCCCGCGCACGCTCGGGGCCGTGAACCCGACCTTGTCCGCCCCATCGTTGTTCACGGCAAAGCCGCGAACCACACCGTAAATATGATCGCCGTCCGCAACGGCATCCTCAAGCCGCTTGAGCAGGACGACGCCCGCGCCGTTGCCGTACATCATCCCCGACGCCCGGTGGTCAAAGGCGTGGCAGCAGGCGTCGCGCGAGAGCGCACCGTCCTGGCCGGCCAGATAGCCGAGCTTCTCCGGCAGGGAAATGGAAACGCCCCCGGCGAGGGCCATGTCGCAATGGTAGTCCTGCAACGCCTGGCACGCCGTCGCCACGCCCACCAGCGAACTGGAGCACGCGCTCTGGATGCTGAAGGCTGGCCCTTTCAGATCGAGCTTGTAGGCGACGCGGGCGGCCGCATAGTCCTTATCGTTGCCGATCAGCTCGTCGAAGAACGGCATCGAATGTTCCGGGAACAGCATGTTGTCCGGCTTGAGGTAGCTGCTCGGCGTGATGCTGGCGTAGACCCCGATCGTCAGCCGGGGATCGCCGGGGACATACCCCGCGTCCTCAAGCGCCTCCCACGCGCATTCCAGAAAGAGGCGCTGCTGGGGATCGATGTTCTCGGCCTCCTTCGGCGTGTAGCCGAAAAACGCCGCGTCGAACTGATCCGCGTTGCCCAGCACATACCCCTTCTTCACATAGTCTTCCTTGCTCAGAAGCCGTTCGGGGATATGTCCGGCAAGCTCCTCGTCGGTAAACGTCGTGCGGACGTCGGCCCCCGAAACGAGGTTCTCCCAAAACCGCTCCAGCGTTTCCGCGCCGGGAAAACGCCCGGCCATGCCGATGACGGCGATGTGACCACTTTCCATATCTTCTGCCATGACAACCTCTATTCAGGTTCAGCTTTGTGTTCAGCCTTGACGCGCACGGCGTTTCTTCCGCATCTCGACGCGCCGGGACGTTCCGGCGGCGGGCGCAGCGCGGCGCGTCCCCTCGTCGAGGAAGGCGGCCAACGTCCGTATGCTCGGATATTCAAAAACGCTCACTAGGGGGAATTCGCGCCCAAAACGCCTTGCCAGCTCCCTGTGCAGCCGCACGGCGAGGACTGAAGTGCCGCCCACATCGAAAAAATTGTCGTCGATGTTCAGCACCGCGCGCCCAAGAACGTCTTCCCACGCCTGCCCCACGGCCTTCTCGGCCTCGGACGAAGCCGGAGCAGCCGCACTCTCCTGAAAGGCCGCTTCCCCAGCCGTCTGAAGGAGCCGTTTCCTGTCCACCTTCCCATTGCCCGACAACGGCAGGGCCTCCAGCGTCACGAGGGCCGAGGGCACCATGTAGTCGGGCAGGCGTTCGCGGACGGTTCCGAGGACGGCCCGCTCCTCGACCGCCCCTTCGGGGACGATGAAGGCGATCAGCTTCTTGGCGGCGGCGTTTTCGCCCGCCACCGCCACGACAGCCTCCCGGACATCGGGACGGGACAACAGTACGGCCTCGATTTCGCCAAGCTCGATCCGATGGCCCCGGATCTTCACCTGAAAGTCCTTTCGGCCCAGAAACTCGATATTTCCGTCTCGCAGCATCCGGCCCACGTCGCCGGTGCGGTACAGCCGTTCGCCGGTTTCCGGGTGCACAATGAAACTCTCGGCCGTTCGGGCGGCGTCGCGCCAGTATTCGCGCGCCAGCCCCACGCCGCCGATGTACAGATCGCCGGGGACACCGTCGGGGCATGCCTCCAGCCGGGCGTTCAGCACATGGAAACGCTGATTGCGCATGGGACGCCCGTACGGGATGCTCTTCCATTCCGGGAGCACGTCCCCAATGGGGTACAGAATGGACCAGATGGAAGCCTCCGTAGCCCCGCCGAGGCTGAACAGCTTCGCCTCGGGAGCGACGGCGCGGATCCGCCGGGGCAAGTCCAGCGGAATCCAGTCGCCGCTCATCAGGACAAGGCGCAGGGGGACGTCGCCCGCCTTCCCTGCAAATTCCATATATTCCACCAGCATCTGCACCAGCATGGGCACGGAGTTCCAGATCGTGACGCCGTGCCGCGAGGCCAGCTCCAGCCAGTGGGAGGGATCTTTCAGCCTGTCGGCATCGGGCAGCACGACGGCGGCCCCGGAGAGCAGCGCGCCCCAGATGTCGTAGACGGACAGGTCAAAATGCAGCGCGGAAAGGCCGAACAGCCGATCCCCAGCCCCCACCCCAAAACGCCCGTTGACATCAAGAAGGGTATTCACGGCCCCACGGTGGTCGATGGCGACCCCCTTGGGCCGTCCCGTGGAGCCAGACGTGTAGATGATGTAGGCCAACTCATCAGGCTCCACAGGCACGGCCTCCGAAAGCCCTTCTTCTGGGGGGAGGCCGTCCACGGCGACGACCAGCGCGCCTTCGGGCCAGCGCAACGTCTCCGCGTACTTCGCCTGCGTCAGAATGGTGCGGAAGCCCGCGCCGTCCGCAATCTGCTCAAGCCGGGCGTAAGGGACATGGGCGTCCACGGGGACGTAGACGGCCCCCGCCAGCGCGATGCCCGCAACGGCGACGACCTGTTCCCAGCCCTTTTCCATCACCACCCCGACAAGATCCCCGCGGCTGACGCCTTGGTGCGCCAGAGTATGCGCGACGGCACCCGCACGGCGGAGAACCTCTTCATACGACAACGTCCGTGCGGAGGTTATGACGGCCGGGGCGTCGGGCGTCGCCTGAGCCTGCCGGAGGAAAAGGGAGGCCAGCGTTTCCCCGGAAAGGGGGCCTTCGGTGGCGTTGTAGCCGATCCGGGACTGCCGCTGGGCTTCGGGAAGCGTGAGCGGCGAAGCCTCCAGCCACGCGGCGTCGTCCGCGGCCAGCCGATTGAGCAACCTCACGTAGGCGTCGAACATGGCTTCCACGAGCCCCTCCGGGAACAGCCCCTCGACGGCGTCCCAGTTGAGCATGAGGCGGCCCTCCTGCTCATAGGTCTGGTGGTCGAGCCATACCTGCGGGGTCTGGGTGATGCTCGTGACGAGCGTTCCCATGCCGGAGAACCCCGACGCATCGCGGCCTGCCTTTCCAAGGCTGACCGCCCCGGTGAACACGATGGGCATGCGCGCCGGTTTGCCGCGCAGCGCAAGCTCGCGCAACACCTGCACGCCGCTCACAAGCCGATGGCTCATGTCTTCCCAGAGCTGCCGCTGGACGCCGAGGGCGCGCTCCCTGAAGGATGCGCCGGAAACGGCGTCCACGGCGAGCAGGTTGAGGGAGGAGAAATCCCCGACGACATCGTTGACCTGATCGTGCAGCGGAAGCCGGTTGAACAGCGTCAGGTTCAGGGTAAAGCGGGGGCCGACACTCCAGCGAGCCAGCGTTTCGGCATAGGCGGCTACGAGCAGGCCGGACGGCGTCAGCCCGTTCCGGCGGATGCGGGCCTTGAAGCCCTCCCAGACGGGGGCCTCCAGAACCGCGCTCAAGCGTACCGTCCGGGGCGCGTCAAGTTCCGAAGGCTGCTTCGCCAGCGGAAGTTCCGGCGCGGGAGGCAGGTCGTCCAAGCGTTTTTTCCAATATTCAAAATCACTGCGCCAGAGGGGGGTATCGACGATCTTCCGCTCCGCAAGCACATAGTCGCGGAAGGACAGGCGCAGTTCGGGGAGCCGCTCGCCGGGCGAGCGGTACAGCCGCAGCCATTCGTCGACAAGCAGGAAGATGCTCCATGCGTCGGCGATCATGGCGTCGAAATCGAGGAACAGGCGGAGACGCTCTTCCCCGTCCCGCAGGTACCGGGCCACGCGGATATCGAACAACGGCCATGTATCCGCCGGGAGCAACTGCCCGGACATGGCCCGGCGGACATTCCCGATGGCCCCTTCCGGGGCCGCATCATCCCTCAGATCATAAACCGGGAAACGGTACTCGCCCACGGAAGGCAGGATCGCCTGCGTGCCGTCCGGCAGGAACACGGCGCGCAGCATCTCGTGACGTTCGATCAGCCGGTTCCAGGCACCGTTGAGCCGTTCGATGTCCATGCCCGCATTGTCGAATTCAAAATAGACGTGGCTCGAAACCTTTCCCAACTCGTAGGCCCCGATGCGGCCGATCCAGTAGGCATATTGCACGTCCGTCAGCGGGAACGGCTCGGAGCGTTCCCCTTCCCGCGGCTCCACGGCGGGCAGGGACGCCGCATCCGGGAGGGCAGGCCCGTTTTCCCGCGCCTCCGCCTCAAGGCTCTCCGCGAGACGCGCGATGTCGGGGAACCGGAAAAGCCGATCAAGGGTCAGTTCCGCGCCGAGCTCCTTCCGCACTTCCGCGACAAGGTGGGTCGCCACGAGCGAGTCCCCGCCGAGCTCAAAGAAATTGTCCCGCACGCCGACCTGCGGCACCTGCAAAATGCGCTCCCATATGCGGGCGAGCGCGTTTTCCAGCTCCGTCGCGGGCCGGGCTTCCTCGCATGCCTTTTCCTCAAACGGGGGGAGGGCCTTGCGATCCAGTTTCCCGTTGGCGGACAGGGGCAAGGCGTCGAGCGCCATGAACGCGGAGGGCACCATGTATTCGGGGACGCGATCACGAAGGAACGCCTCCAGCGCGCGGAACAGGCCCTCTTCGTCCGCCGCGGGCTCCCGCAGCACCAGATAGGCCCCCAGCCGCCGGATGCCCCGCGCACCGGAAACCGGCATCGCCACAACGTCCTTTACCAGCGGGTGCTCTTTCAGGGCTGCTTCGATTTCGCCCAGCTCAATGCGGTGCCCGCGGATCTTCACCTGACTGTCGGCGCGGCCAAGGAATTCGATGGTGCCGTCCGGCCAGAAACGTCCGAGGTCGCCCGTCCGATACCAGCGCATCCCGTCAATATTGCGGAAACGCTGGGCCGTCAGTTCGGGATCGCCCAGATAGCAGCGGGCGACGCCAGCCCCGCCGATCCACAGCTCGCCGTCCACCAGATCCGGGCAGTCGCGGCCCTTGGCGTCCACCACCCGGTAGGACTGCCGGGACAAGGGGCGTCCGTAGGGAATCGACTTCCACTCGGCGGGGATCGGCACCTCAACCTCCATGATGTTCGACCAGATCGAGGCTTCCGTGGCCCCGCCCATCGCGATGAGCCTTGCTCCGGGGGCCGCGTCCTTCAGCCGCTGCGGCAGATCAAGCCCGATCCAGTCCCCTGAAAGCATGGCCAGACGCAGCGGGAGCCTGCTTCCGTGCGCTTCGGCATCCACCAGCAGCATGTCGAGCAGGATGGGCACTGTGTTCCAGACCGTGACGCCGTATTCGAGGACGATCCGGCGCCAGTCCCCTGCGCTGCGGCGTATCGCCTCGCCGATGGCGACGATGGCCGCGCCGGACGAGAGCATCCCGAAAATATCGTATACGGAAAGGTCGAAATCGAGCGAGGACACGGCAAGGCATGCGTCACCCTCGCCCACATGGAACCGCCCGTTGATGTCCGCAATCGTGTTCCGCGCGCTGCGGTGCTCAATGGCCACGCCTTTGGGCTCGCCCGTGGAGCCGGAGGTAAAGATGACGTAGGCGAGATCATCGGGAGCGACCGCCGCCGGCTCCGCAAGCGCCTCCACGGCATGGCGCTCCGCGATGTCAATCAGTTCAGCTCCAGATGGGAGCGAGGCCGCGTCCAGTACATCCGTACGGCTCAGGACAAAGCGGACGCCGATTTTCCGATGGATGCGCTCACGCCGCGCCAACGGCTGGGAAGGGCTTACCGGCACATAGAATCCGCCCGCCGCGAGGACGCCCAGCACGGCGACAATCTGTTCCCTGCCGCGCGGCAAGGTCACCGCCACCGGCGTCCCGCGTTCCACGCCGCGCCGACGCAGCAAGGCCGCCGTCCGCAGCGCCTCCCCCGCCAGTTCCCCATAGGTGATCCGCTCACCGCTCAGCCCGTCGATGACCGCGACCGTATCCGCCGCCTCGGCAGCGCGGACGAAAAACGGCCCGTGCATCGTCTCTTCAGGCGCGGGGAGGGCCAAAGCCCTGTCACACCCGCGCCGTTCGCGCTGCCGCTCCGGCAGCACGTCGGGGACGCATTCCCAATGGGCGGCGTCAGCGGCGAGCCATTCCAAAAGCCGTCCATAGGCGTGCAGCATCTCATCAATCAGCCCTTCGGCAAAAAGTTCCTCCGCCGTATCCCACGCGAGGGCGAGTCCGCCGTCTTCGGTTTCGTACATCTGGAAGTCAAGCCAGACCTGCGGCGTCTGGGACAGCATGTAGTGGAGCCTGCCGAGCGTTTCCCGGCATTCCTGCGTCAGCAGGGGGTTCCCCAGATTGCACGCGAAGACCACGGGCGCGATGAACCGCTCGTCGGGGCGCATCCTGGCAATGTCGCGCTGAATCCGCACGCCGGAGTAGGAGGAATGGGCCACGTTCTCGTAAAAACGGGATTGGACGTCGCGCAGGCGTCCGAGGAAAGGCTTCTCCTCGGTGCAGTCCACATCGACGAGCAGCAGGTTGGTGAAGTCCGCCACCACGTCCTCCAGCCCTTCCTCGCCCGTTTCCCGATCGAAGAGCGGCAGGTTGATGAAAAAGCGGGGCACGGAACTCCAGCGATCGAGGATTTCGGCGTAGGCCGTCAGCAGCGCCATCGCCGCCGTCGCCTCATGGGCCGCCGCCTCGGCCTTGAGCGCGCGCCACGTCCCGGCGGACAAAAAATACAGCCTGCGGCGGTACGAAGCCCGAAGCACCTCTTCGGGGTTCCTCTTCAGCGGAAGCGCGGGCGCGCCGGGGAGTTCGGGCAGGCGCCCGGCCCAATAGGCGGCGTCGCGCTCCCTGTCCGCCACGTCCCGCGCGTCCTTGCGGGCCAAATAGTCGGAGAAGCGCCACGCCTCCGGCGCGGGCGGCACGACGCCGCGGGCGTAAGCCGCCGAAAGGTCGCGCAGCACGATGCAGAAGCTCTGCACGTCGGCCACCAGCAGATCGATGTCGAAGAACAGGCGGGTGCGCCCGTCCGGGAGCAGGCACAGCTCCAGACCGGCAAGCCTGCCCTGCTCTACCGCGAAACGGCGGTGTGAAAGTTCCTCGCGGAGCCGTTCCAGACGGTCGGCCACGGTTCCCGCGTCGGCCTCCCGGAGATCGTGGACGATCAGCTCTTCCGAGGCGGGTTCCGGCAGGACGAGCTGCCTGCCGTCTTCGAGGAACGCGGCGCGCAGCAGGCTGTGGTGCGCAAGCACCGTCCGCCACGCCCCAGCCAACCTGTCCGGCTCGACCCCTTCGCCGTCCAGCTCAAGGTAGGCATGGCAGCCGACGCCGCCGAGCGGCTGTCCGTCACGCCGCCCGATCCAATAGGCATACTGCACGTCCGTCAGAGGGAAAGGCTCGTCCTGCGTCCGCTGCGGAAGGGGCGAGGCGGGGACGGCCCGCTCCGCGCCGATCCCGGCCTTCCGGCGGAGGATCTCCATCCAGCTCGACAGCGTAGGTTCGGCGATCATTTCTGCGAACGTGACCTTGACCCCGGCCTTGCGCCACCTGCTGACCAGACGCATGATCTTCAGGGAGTCCAGCCCGAGGCCGACAAGGTTGTCGCCATCGGAAAAACCGGGCTCCGCGATCAGCCCCCCTATGGTTTCGCGGACGGAATCGTATTCAATGACCGCAGGATCCTTCATTGCCATCGCTTCCTCTTTTTCCTTGAAGTGTGCTGGTGTCCATGAAAAACACCGGGAAAGGCGACCTCTCCCGGTGGGGAAACAGGCTGCGCCTCAGACCTTGCGCCCGGCGTACCGCTCCTCAGCCATGGCCGAGAGCTTCCGCTTGTCGACCTTGCCGACGCTGGTCACGGGCCACACGTCGAGCTGTTCCAACTGATCCGGGTATTTGAAGCGGGCGACGCCGCTCGCCTCGAAGAAGGCGTAGACGGCGGCAAGGCTCACTTCGGCCCCGTCCGTCATGATCCAAGCGCAGATGCGCTCGCCGAGGTCGTCGTCCTTCACGCCGACTACGGCGGCGTCCGTGATCAGCGGATGCGTCCGCAGCACGGTTTCGACCTCCACCGGGGCGATCTTTTCCCCGGCGCGGTTGATCTGTTCCTTGATGCGCCCGCAGACCTGAATCCGATCGCCGCAGACGATGCGGGCGATGTCCCCGGTGCGGTAATACCCGTCCTCGGTCACGGCGTGCCTGTTCGCCTCCGGCGCGCGGTAATAGCCCTGAATCGTGTAGGGGCCGCGGACGATCAGTTCGCCCGCCTCGCCGCGCGGCACGTCCCGGTCGTCCGCATCGACGATGCGGATTTCGTCGGCGGGCGAGATCGGGCGCCCCTGCGTATTGCAGATCACGCTCTCTTCGTCGTCCAGCGAAGTCGTGCAGATAAGCCCCTCCGCCGTGCCGAACACGTTGACCATCTTGCAGCCGAGCACCGGCTCCACGCGCGCCGCCATGCCGGGATCGACCGCCGCGCCGCCAGCCTCGATGAACACAAGGCTGGACAGATCCGCCTCTTCCCACTCCCTGGCTTCCAGCCAGAGGTTGAGGAGCGCGGGCACCAGCGCGGTGAACGTCACCTTTTCGCGTTCGATCAGCTCAAAGGCCTCGTCGCTGCCCACGCTTTCGGCCAGAACCACCTTGCCGCCGTTGATCAGCGTCCCGATGATTCCCGGAGACGACAACGAGAAGTTGTGCGCGACGGGGAGAACCACCAGATACGCGCTGTCCTCGTTGAGGCCGCAACGCTCGGACGCGGCGCGGGCGTTATAGGCGTAATCGGTATGGCGGCGGGGGATCAGCTTGGGCGTGCCGGTCGTGCCCCCGGACAGCAGCAGAACCGCCGTTTCCGTAAACCGGGGCGGAGCCCAACTGATGACGGGGTTGGGCTTGCGCAGCGTTTCCAGAGGGATGGTACCCTCGATCCCGCCGTTGTCGGTGATGAGGTATTTCAGGTACGGATGGCCGTGGGAAAGGCTTTCGACGATGGAACGGTATTCGGTGGAGCCGTATTTGTCCGTCGTGATATAGGCCACCGGCTCGGCCAGCCTGCACAATGCGGCGATGTCCGCCTCACGGCTCGCCGGAAGCCCCATGATGGGGATGCCTCCGAAGCGGAACAGCGCGAAAGCCGCCAGCACGAACTCCAGCCGGTTGGGAAGCTGGAGCAGAACACGGTCGCCGGGGCGGATGCCCAGCTCGATCATGCCCGCGGCATACTCGTCCACGAGCCGATCAAGCTCGCGGTACGTGACCCTTCTCCCGCCGGAGACGACGGCGATGCGCTCCGCATGCCGTTCCGCACTCCGGTGCAGTTCTTCGCCAAGCGAATACGGCTGCCAATACCCTTTGGCGATATACTTCTCCTCAGGCACGATATACACTGCTGACTCCTTGTCGGATCA
>URTO01000002.1 GCA_900550745.1 uncultured Desulfovibrio sp.
TTTTTGCAACATTTCCTCTTTACGCCTGAAACGCAGCACAGCTATGTCTATAAGCTGAGCGGTGGCGAGCGCCGCCGCATGGGGCGACAGCGCGTAAATGTCCATCTGGTCGAGCAGGTTTTCCGTAGGGATGGAGGGACGCGGCGGCAGGGGGCTTTCGGATTGGGTGCCGGGATTCACGGGGCGCAGGCGTTGGGCCGGGCGCTCGTCCGTCGAACGCTCCTCATGCAGGATGACGCCCGCCGAAGCCGTGCCGGACACGACCATCCCCGCCGCCAGGCAAAAACTCAGGACACGGATCACTCTGGCAACGCGAAATAGAGTTCGATGATATTCGATCGTTCGCAGTAGGCATAGGTATAGTGGGCCACTACGGACTTGATCAAATGGATGCCGAGCCCACCCACGGGGCGCTCGTCCACGCCGAGTGACACATCAGGAACCGGCGCCTCAAGGAAAGGATCGAAAGGCGCGCCCCAGTCCTGCACCTTAAAGCAGAAGTACGGCACGTTGTCGAGCCTCACTTCCCGGCAGGCGACCTGCGCTTCGCCGGGGGCATCCGGGTAGGCATAGCTGAATACGTTGACCAAAAGCTCCTCAGCGGCAAGCTCCACCTGCGGGATCAGCGGCCTGTATGCGGGAGGGATGGCCTCGTGGATAAAGGTATTGACATTCGCCAACTGCTCAAGGCTGGCCGGAACGCTGAGCGTCGCCATGATCGCCTCCTCAGGAAAGGGCGCTGACGGCCTCGTCGCGCGTGGCGTAGATGGGAAGCATGGAGCTGAACCCCGAAATCTTGAAAACTTCCGCCACCATCGACTGCATGGGGCAAAACGCCAGCGTCGCCGCGGCGGACTTGCTCGCCTTGACCATCGTCAAAATGACCCGCAACCCTGCCGAACTGATGTATTCGACGCCGCCAAGATCCACCACGACCCTTTTGGCCCCGGAATCCAAAAGCTCGCGGCAGGAGGTTTCAAAAACGTTCGCTGTGGTTGCGTCAATCCTTCCGGTAAGCGCAATGATGTTGACGCAGCCCTGTTCCGATGTAACGACTTGCATACGTATTCTTCCTGATGTTGTTGCTATTTATAGCTTAAGAGCAATCCTTGACTGATCTTGAGCCACCCGTCAAGGGTCACGAAAAGCAGGAGTTTGAAGGGCAGGGAAATGGTCATGGGGGATACCATCATCATGCCCATCGCCAACAGGATGTTGGAAATGATGAGGTCGATGGCGATAAACGGCAGATACAGCAGGAACCCCACCTGAAACGCCTTGGTCAATTCGGAAATGGTGAACGCGGGCACGAGGATCAGCAGGTTGTCTTTGGAAATCCGATCATGCTGTTCCTTGGGCCAGATGCGTTTCGCCGTGCTCATGAAGGCCCGGAGCACGCCGTCCTCCGTATTGTCCGAGAGGAACTTGCGCAGCGGCGGCGACAGCTTGTCGACGATGCCGATGACTTCCTTAGGCGAAGGATCCGCGCTGATCTGGAGTTTCCCGGCGATGTCCATCGTACTCATCATCATGGGGGCCATGATGAACAGGCTCAAGATGATGGCAAGGCCGTTCATGACCATCGCGGGCGGAACCTGCTGCACGCCGAGGGCGTTGCGCACGAGCGACGTGACCACAACGATCTTCACGTAGGACGTGACCATCATCAGGAAAAACGGGGCAAGGCCCAGCAGCGCCATGCCCGCAATGAAATACAACGGATTCACGCCCGTCATGCCTATTCTCCCGCCTTGCCGAGGCTGACGACCTGCACGCCGAGCGTCCCGTTCAGATCCACAAGCCGCCCCTTGCCGATGGATTTGCCGTTGGCGTACAGCGTGACCGGGGCGAGCGCATCGCCGCCGAACGCAAAGGTATAGCCGGGGGCGAGCGTCTCCACGTCCCGCACCGTCATGAGGCGGCGTTCCAGTTCAAAGGTCAGCGTCACTTCCAGTTCGCCGGCATCGACGCCTTCGGACGGCGCGGCCCCGGCAGCCGCATTGTTTTCGTCGGACATGGGCTCCTCCTCAGGGTTCAGGACGGAAAGGATGGTCGCGCGGCCCTCCGCAAGGGAGCAGGCGAACGCAAGGGAACGCGACGTGGCGCAGAGGCGGAGCGCAGCGCGGCCCTCGCGCGCCGGATAAACTTCCGGCAGCAGCACGTCGTCAGGTTCAAGGGAAGACAACTCGTTGACGGAAAGCCGCATACGGCCCGCTTCGAGGCTGACCGGAACCGGCACGTTCCCGGCAAGCCCCGGTGCGCGGCGGCGCGGCAGGGCGTCCAGACGTTCCGCCAGTTCAAGCGCACTCTCCCGATCCGGCAGGCACAGCCTGACGGGGATCGGATACGCCTCTGCCGAGGCCGCCGCCGGGACGCGCAGCGTCAGGGGGAGCGCACAAACGGCAGGTTCCGCCGCCTTGATCATCCGAATGTTGCGGACAGCCAGCGGCACATGCAAAAAGGATTGGGCCAGTTCCGCCAGAGGAGCCGCCAGCAAGCCGAGAACCGCCAACTGGAGCGCCTCAGGCAGCGCGGCGTCCGGAGGCACATCCGCCACCGCCGGATGCAAAGCCAGCAAGCGCAGGCTGCCGAGTTCCATGCGCCATGCCCGCTCGCCGCAAACGATGTCAAAAGCGCATACCGGAGGAACCGGGGCCGTAAGGTACGCGGCCTCCAGCGCGCACGGCGTACCGGCCACATCAATGGGCCACGGCTGCGCCCGCGTACACAGCAGGTTGAAGACGTGCGCCTCAAGCGGCGAAAGCGCCGGAGCCCGGAAAGGCAGTATCTCCATGTACTCCTCCGCCCCCGGCAATGGAGGGCTTGCTGCAAAAGGTTGCGGGCCGCGCCCCTTCAAACGGCTGGCGCGGCGTTCCTCCCCGTGCGCCGGGTTCAGGCATCCCGTTCGTCCGGGGCGACATACTCGCCGCGCGACTGCCGGCGCCCATCGCCGTTTTCGGCTTCGGCCCCGTCCCCTTCGGAAACCACTTCGACGCGGACATCCTTTTCAAACGGCTCAAGCCGCGCCTTCAAGGATTCCTGCGCGCCGACGAGGGTTTGAAAGGATGCGGCGTTGTCCGTCGCCAAACGAACCGACAGCATGCCGTCGATCCCGCGCTGAAGCCGGATTTCGGTTCCGGGGAGGATATCCTTGCCAAGGGTAAGGCGGATCTCGTGGCCCCCATCAGGCCCGGAAACCAGAATCCGCTCCACGAGCTTTTCCGCCAGCGCGCCCAAATCCGGGGCATCCCCGGACGGAGCCGCCGCTTCAGCCTGCGCCATGCGTCCGGCAAAAAGCGTATCCAGCGGCCCGGCCATCCGGGAAAACATGCTGGAAAGCCCTTCGGCCTCGGCTGGGGCATCCTCATCGGAAGCATGGGAATCCCCGCGCCCTTCGTCGGAACCTCCCCCGGACCCCTGCCGTTCGTCAAGCGGGCCCCGCCGCATGGCCTGCTGAAAGATGTCCACGTCCGCACCTGACGGCGCAGCCATCCCGGACGCCGCAGACCGGCCTTCAGCCTGTCCGAGCCGGGACATATCCACCTTCATGAAATCAGCCATGCGGCACCTCCCGCTTTTCTCCGGTTATGGACGGGTTGTTTCATTGTGAAAGGGCCATCGCTCCAACCGGCACGCAGCCCCCGAAAAGCCATACGCGCATGGCGGACACAAAAACATTTGGGAAGGGGGATACCTTCCGTATCGGCAGATTCCGGGACGCCGGAGGGGAAACGTCCCTCCAGAAAGCCTCCCTTTCCCGCAATGCCCCTGCCCATGCGGGGCGAAACGGCCTAAAGCTCGCCTTCTGCCCCCTGAGGCGGCAGCGGTTTGAATTCTTCCATTTCCAAATCTTCCAGACGCTCGGCCTCGCGCTTGGCCTCGACGAGCCAGATATCCCGATGCGCCACGATCTTGGCCGTCTCGTGCTGGGCCTGCCGCGCGGCTTCCCTGGCCTTGCGCGCGTCCTCCTGACGTTTTTTCACATCCTCAAGCGCTTTGGCAATGGCTTCTTCCAGCTTCAGCTCGCCGTCGGCCAACGCACCGAGCCCGGCCTTGAACACATCCAGTTCCTTGAGGCTCAGGCCCTTGCCCATGATCGCGTCATAGCGGCGCTCAACCTCTTCCTGACGCCAGACCTTGTAGCGCTCCAGCTCCCTGCGGCACCGCTCCACCGCCTCCTGCGCCTCAACCACGGCGCGCTCGGCGGCGCTGAGGGCATTCTTTGCCGCATCCTCCCGGTATTCGCGCACTCTAAGCAATGGGGCCAGAGGATACTTTTCCACGCTCAGGCCACCACCTTATACAGCGCCTGCAACGTTTCCTCAAAAGTGCTTTTTTCGTCCAACCCCTGCCTGAGGAACGCGTTTACGGCGTTGATCCGGGCCAGCGCGTCGTCGGCTTCCTTGTCAGAGCCTTTCTTGTATTCGCCGATCTGCACGAGCAATTCCACCTCGGCGAACTTCGCCAGCACCTTGCGGAGCGCCTGCGCGGCTTTCTTGTGCTCCTTCGTAACGATGGCGTTCATGACGCGGCTGACGCTGGCCTGCACGTCGATGGCGGGGTAGTGGTTCGCCGCCGCCAGCTTGCGGGACAGGATGATGTGCCCGTCAAGGATGGAACGGGTTTCGTCCGCGATGGGCTCCGTCATGTCGTCGCCCTCCACCAGCACGGTATACAGCGCCGTGATGGAGCCCTTGTCCGAATTGCCCGCCCGTTCCATCAGCTTGGGAAGCGTCGAAAACACGGACGGGGGGAAGCCGCGCCGGGTCGGGGGCTCGCCCGCGGCAAGGCCGATTTCGCGCTGCGCGCGCCCGAAACGGGTCACCGAGTCCATCATGAGCAGAACGCTCTTGTGCTGATCCCGGAAATATTCCGCCACCGCCGTGGCCGTGTACGCGGCCTTGAGGCGCTCCATCGACGAACGGTCGGATGTGGAGACGACCAGCACGGCCTTTTTCCGCCCTTCCGGGCCAAGGTCGTTCTCAATGAACTCGCGCACTTCGCGGCCCCGCTCGCCGATCAGCGCCAACACGCACACGTCGGCGGAACAGCCTTTGATGATGCTGGACAAGAGCGTACTTTTACCGCCGCCTGCCGCCGCAAAAATGCCCATGCGCTGGCCTTCGCCGCAGGTAAGCACCCCGTCGAGCACGCGCAGGCCCAGAGAAATCGGCCTGTCGATGATCTTGCGGAGCATGGGGTTCGGGGGATCGGCGTAGACCGGGTAATGAGTCCGGGGCTTGAGCGGAGGCCCGCCGTCGATGGGATCGCCAAGCCCGTTCAGGACGCGCCCAAGGAGATCCTCACCCACGGGCACGGAATGGATTTCCCCCGTCGGGATGACTTCGGTGGCGGGCGAAATGCCCTGCAAATCGCCGAGCGGCGTCAACAGGGCCACCTGCTTGACGAAGCCCACGACCTCGGCCCGGAGCGTCCAGTCCTCCCACGGGTTGCGCAGGATGCACAGTTCGCCGACCTTCACCCCCGGCACCACGGCCCGGATGATGGTTCCCACGACCTGCTCCACGCGGCCCCGCACCTCCACCGAGGCGGTGGACTGCACCGCTTCCTCAAGAAGCGCTCCGATATATTCAAAGGCCATAGGGCATCCGTCCGTTTATCAAACCATATCCGCGGGATGCGGCAGGCATTCGCCCGATTGCCCCGCAGGGGGAGACGTTCACGCGTTCAATGAAAACGACGCCATAGCAAGCCACAATGCCAACTGAACACGTCCCCAAATATCAGAAAAGTGAATATCCCTGAGGGCACAGGTGGGCACCCTCCCCTTTCCCAATCGCGCCGCGAGCGGCGTACGCCGCCCTATACTGGGGGAACCGTGTACACCAATGAACCGGGCCGCACCCATATGTGGGGCCTGCGGCTGAAGCGGCTGTCGGCGCTGCCACACCCGGTTGCGCGCTATGAAGCGATTTTGGCGCGCAGGGCGTTTTCCAGCGCCTTGAGCTGCGTCTCAAGGCTGGCGTCAACCACGCCGAGCTCGCTTTCCAAGAGGCACGCCCCCCGTTCAAGGCGCGCATCCGACACGACATCCAGAAAACTGGCCCCGCCCGGCGCGGAGGCCAGCATGGACGCCAACCCCTCCCGGACGGCCTTTTCGTCAGCGGGCGCCACGCGGATCGTCACATGCTGCTGATTGCGAACCGTCACCAGCGCATTGCGGACGATACGGACAATGCGTTCGTTTTCGTCAATCTCGCCGATGACCTTGCGCACGGCCGCCGTAACCACATTCACCAGCGTGGCCTCAATGCCTTCGATGTACTCGACCGACGACAGCACGGTCTCCATCACCTTCTCGGCATGTTCGAGGCGGCCTTCCTCCACGCCGTCGCGATAACCTTCCTCGCGCCGCCGCTCATAGGCTTCCCCGGCCTTGCGCTCCATGTCGGCCACGCGCCCGCGGGCCGCGTCAAGCACGGCGTTGGCCTCAAGAAGTATGGCGGCTTCAGAGGCTTTGAGCACACGCGTCCCGGCGGAGGGGGTTACCGTGTCCCCGGTCAATCGAAACAGGGAGCCCATTGCGGCGCGACCTCCTTCAGCAACAGCTTCTTCAGACCAAACCATACGGCCCGCTGAACCGCGGGCGGCACTGACGGCGGCGCATCCTCAAGATTCCCGACGGCCCGTTCCTTCAAGGCGGCGGGCCAAGACGCGCGGCAAATGGCAATCGCCAGACGTCCGTGGCGCTGCATACGTTCCAGAAGCGGCTCCCGGACGTCGCGGCTCAGGAAAAACTGCCGCACACTGCCGAGCTGATATTGCCCGCGCTGGATGCCGTAGCGGTACAGCGGTTCCCCCAGCGCCCCACGCAGGGCCAAGACAGGCTCGCGGGCGATGATGCGGGCCAGCTCCGCAGCGTGGACGCACACGCCGAACACCTTGCCCAGACGCTCCAGCTCTTCCGCGCTCAGAAAGGCCAAGCGCCGTGACTCGTCGGCGAAATCCCAAAAGCCTTCTTCCGGCGGGGCGACAGGCCACGCCAATACGGGCGAGCCGCGCCGCGACAGTTCCGCCGCCACAACCGCCGCGTCCAAACCGGGAACGCGCCACTCTTCGGGGCAGTCCGGCACAGCGGAATCCAAGCGGCCGTTGAAGGACAACATAGCCCGAAACAGCGCGGGTTTCCGCACAATGATGTCCGAAAAAAACGAGGTGTGCATACCTGTCCGGCGTGCCGGCGTTACGACGGCTGATCTTCCGAGGCGTCCGCCGCCTCTTTGCGCTTCCGCAGGGCATCACGCAGGGAAAGCGCCAACAGCACAAGCCCGGCGAGCACCGCCACAAAAACGATCCCGGCCCCGATCAGGGCATACGGCGGCCCGCTCTCCGGCGCAAGCGGCAATCCGAGGAATTTCGGGGCAGGCTGCATGGGCACGGAAACCTGTTCCCGCACAGGAACAAGCATGACGGAGACACGTTCATAGTCGAGATCCGGCACGGCCTTGGACGTAAGCTCACGGATCTTGGCGACCAGATTGACGACGGGCGAGTCCGGGGTATGGCGGAGGAAAACGGCGGCGGAAGGCAGGATACGCGCATCGGTGGCCTGATCCGTGCCTCCGAGCACCACATGGACACGGGACGTCAGCACGCCGTCGATGCGGGAGAAGGTATCGGACAGCTCCTGTGAGATGGCGTAGGCCATGCGGGCCTGCTCTTCCGAGGCGGAGGAGATCATCCCCTGCCCGGAAAAAACTTTGCCGAGGTTTTCGTAGTCCGCCCGCGGAAGGTTGTTCTCCTTCAGGATTTCAAGGGACTGGACAAGCTGATCCTCATCCACGGACAAGGTGAACCCGGCCTTTCCGGCGGCGGTTTTCTCGGCCCGGATGCCGCGCTTGAGCAACGTGGACAGCATCGTATTGACCTGCGCCTCGGTCAGCCCGCGGTACACTTCGACCTGACAGCCCAAAAGCGCCGCGCAGAGCAGCAACACCAACAGGAACGGGAGCCGGCGCATCCCTTTTTTCCCGGATCTACGTGCTTCCGTCATATGTCCACGCCCCGTTTCCGTCACATTCTACCCCTGCTGCTTCAACAGCGATTCAAAACCCTGATTGACCTGCTGCGACAACGTCGCCCCGCCCGTGGCCTGTACACGGAGCATCCCCACAAGGAACTGCAATTGGTACAGCTCCGCTGCGGAAGCGTTCCCGCCGCCGACCCGCTCAAGCAGCCGGGCCAGCTCCTGCACGCCGTCCGCTTGAACGGCATCCGCCCGCCCTTCCACGGCCTGCGGCCCGGAAGCCGGTTCCATCCGCATCGGGCCGCCGATGCCGTCAACCCGGCTCCCCTCAGGGATGCCGTACACGGGCCCTTCGGAACGGCCCGAAGGGATTGCCTCATCCACCCGCGCCACGTCAGGAGTACCCTGCCCGGCCTCTTCAAGAAGCTCGCCCTCCCGTGAACCTTCGGCAGCGCCCTGCACGGACGGGCCGCCCTGCCCATCCGGTGCGTGCAACGCATCCTCAAAGGCACGCACCAGCTCGGCGGGAGGCTCCCCCTGCGGGCCAAGGCTCCGCAGTTCGGCCCCCTTGGAGACGCCCAGTTTTTCCAGCGCCTCCAAAAGCTTTGAAGCCCCAAGACCGGAAATGTCCACTGCCACCTCCGCCGGATTGCGCCAGCCTACGGTTCTTGCCGGAGTTTTTCAAGCAGCCCGCCGGCCAGTTCCGCCCTGGGGCCTTCGCCGGCGGCCAGCGGGCCAAGCAGCGCTTCGGCTTCGGCCTGCCGCTTCGCCAGCGTATAACACAGGCCAAGCAGCGCCTGCGCATCCCCATCTTCCGGCATGGCGGCCAGGACTTCGTCTTTCAAGATCCGTTCGGCCTCGTCGAAATCATCCACCACAATATGGCTCAGGGCCTTGCCCATAAGGGCGGGCGCGAATCCCGGACGGAGCGCAAGCACCCCCGCATAGACGGTACGCGCATCCAGCACGTTCCCTCTGTGGCATGCGGCGTTGGCGACATCAAGCAAACGGCTGATCTGGGTATCGGACAGCATGGCATTTCTCCAATCATAAAAAGATGCGGGCCGCTCGGCAACCCCGCCTGAACGCAAAAAGGGGAGAAGGGGGCAGCCCCTTCCCCTTGTCCGTCATCCCGCCCGGCGCGCCATGCGCAGGATGGAGCCGCGCGGAGGCATCCGGGGTGCGGCCCCTGAACCAGATTTCGGACGGGAAGCAAACTCAGCCGGTACGCTGGGCAAGGCTCTTCATCATATCCGTCATGCTCTTCGTGACGGACGAAAGCGATTCCAGCATCGCATTGTATTGCCCGACTTCAAACTGGAGAACCACCATGTCTTCGGGCTCGACCTTTTCCTGCCCCAGCATTTCGGTCATCTTCGTCTGTAAATTCTTGCCCTTGCTACTGATCGAATCCAAACCGCTGTTGAACAGCTCATTGACGTTCAATCCCGGCGTTCCGCTCGTGCCGCTGATGCTCATGGCAAACTCGCTTTAGTTAAAAATCCTTTTACTTCACCATGTTGTCCATAGCGTGCAACGCTGCCTGCGTCGCTTCCCGGACGGACTGCGCCACAGCCCACTCGTCGGGGGCCAACCCCGTATCCATATGCCGTTTGACGGCCAGATCCATTTCCAGAACCTCATCCCGGATACCCTGCAGGGCGCAGGGCTCATCAAGGACATCCAGCACGGAAACCATCGCGTCACTCATTGGAACCTCTCAGTCGATACACGATTATCCGCCCATCCTTGCGGAGCTTCAACTCCTTCACATCGATGGACTCGAGCACATATCCGCCGGGAAGCAGGCCGCCCTCAAAGACGCGCTGCCCCGCAGCCAGGCTGACGAAACGCATGGGCGTCAAAGTTACCCCGGTCACCCGGAGTTCCGGCACGTCATCGGCTTGCGGCGCGGGGGCATCCCCAGCCTCCGCCTGCTGCGGCGCAGCGGCTTCGTGCCGGGCTTCGGCCTGAGGCCGCCTTTTCTCGAACGACGCAACCACATCGAATACGACCGGGACGCCGAGTTCCGCCCTAGCCTTGTCCAGCACGCCGTCCAGCCGGATACGCTGGGCCACGTCGAACCGGCCCGCAAGCTCCACCTTTCCGGGCAGGAACCGAACCTGCACAAACGAAAGCCCCGCCTCCTTCAAGAGCGGCAACAAAACCGCTTCGACCGCGTCGGCGTGACGGATGGCCCTGTCCAGGCGGCTCCAGACGGCTTGTTCCCGCAGTACCGGGACATCTTCACGGACGGCGGAAAAAGCCTGCTCTTCCACGAGCCCGTCCTTCATGTACCCGGCGATATGCAGGCCGTCATCCGGGTTCTCCGTCTTTTCCTGCACGGAAAGGGAGAACCCCCGGCTGGCGAAGGCCGAGGTTACGGCATCGACCCTGTCCCCACGGAGCGTCACATCAAGATAAACAGGGTATTGCACGCTTTGTGCCAAACGCAGCAGATCGGCCCTTTCAGCATCGTCACGGAGTATCCCCTGCACGCCGACACCTTCACCCTGCGGGAAGACGACCAGCGTGCGAAAACCGTTTTCATCAATAATCGTTTGGATTTCTTTGACTCTCGTTTCCGCGTCCGGGGTTCTGCCCGCATAGGAAAACGTCAGCCCGCACAGGCCCAGCAAAAGAAGGAAGGACAGGGCTAACCTCTGCGGAGGCAAGGAGCGCAGCCGCCCCCAAAGCGTTTTGCCAACGCCGTTGGCGCCTACGGAAGCCCCTTCGTCCAACAGCATCATCGGCTCGCCGAGATCCATGATCGGCTCTTCGGCTTGCGGCTCCACGGGCTCCGGGCGCTCCTGTGCCGAACGCCGCTCCTGCAAGCCCGATGCGACCTGACGCCATGCGTCCGCCGATTCGCCGGGCTCCGCCCACGCCATGCAGGTCAGGCCCAGAAAAAACGGCGTGCGCGCGGGGATGTCCGCGCCATCGGACGGCAAGGGGGCGCCATTGAGCAGCACCTCTCCGTCGAGCGGCGTCACCCGCACGGACGGGACGCCGTCCCCGGAAAAGCCTATGGCGATGTTTGCGTGCCGGGAAGCGACCGAGCTGTCTTGAAGAATGATGTCGCAAGAGTCATCAGACCCTACAAGCTGGCTCCCTGCGGGCAAGACAAGTTCCGCCCCCATGTGGGGGCCGGAAAAAAGGCGAAAGGCCGTCAGACCGGAGGCGCTCATAACGCTCCCGCAGGCCGCGCCTGTGCCTGTGCTCCGGGCGATTGCCCTGCCGCGGGCGGCGACAGCGGGATCGCCGCGGCGGGCGCCACCGTCTCCAGCTTGGGCCGCTTGCGGGAGCACCCGCTCTGCGGGGCCGCCGGAACCCGTTCCTCATAATCGGCCTGCGTCGGTGATCTGTGGAATGTGGGCTCGTCCACGCGGGACGGCGCCGTCGGGTTCTCGCCCAAATGGATGACCTTCGGCGTGATGAGGATCAGGCGCTCCATGCGTTTGGTCCCTTTGCTCGTCGTCTTGAAAAGGTTTCCGAGCACGGGGATGTGCATGAGGATCGGTATCCCGCTGGCATCCGTGGATTTCTGCTCATAGTAGTACCCGCCGATGAGCAGGCTCTGCCCCGCGCCCACAATGGCCTGCGTGTTGATCTTCGTCTGCTTGATGGGCGGAACGCTGTTGGCGCTGACCGGCGTATCCTTGCTGTCGTTCTGATCGTCCTGCACGCTGACCGCAAGCTTGATGGAGGTTTGGCCGTATTCGTCGCGGATGATGTGCGGGGTCACGCGCAGAACCGTCCCCGCCTCGACCTTGAACAGATCCACCGCCTGATAGCCTTCCACCTGAATGTAATAGGTGCTGGTGTTTTCCAGCGTGGCCTGCACGTTGTCCACGGTCAACACCGAAGGGCGGCCGAGCATCCGGGCTTCGCCTTCCGCCTCCAGCGCCTGAATGCGGGCAAGGAAGAAGTCCGCGCCGTGCGTATAGATGGTGGACAGGTTCATGCCCGTCCCGGACGGCTCGCCCATCGTGGGCAGGGGCGAAAACTTGTCGCCGGTGCCGGAAAACTCGCCTCCCGTGCTCCAGCCCTTGTCCCGGCTGTTCGCGCCCTGATAGGTAACGCCGAGATCGCGCTTGAAGTCGGAATCGATGTCCACGATGGCGGCATGGATTTCCACGAGCTCCACGGGCTTGTCGAGATCCGCGATGACTTTGGCGTAATACGGCATCCGGTATTCGGCGTCATTGACCAGCACCGCATTGACGCGCGGATCGGCCATGATGTTCACTTGCGTGGCGTTCTGCGGGGCGGCCTGCCCACCCTGCTGCGCGTCGGGGGCGGAAGCATCGGGAGCCACGGGCGCCACCCGGCCCTGTGCGATGAGCCCGGTACCGGAGAGCTTGTCCACAGTGGCGGTGTCCTGCGTCACCCGGGTCGCGGAATTGGGCGAGCCGGTGACCATAGCCCTGAGGATGCTCGCCACGCCGGGGATGGTCACCGTCTTGTCCATGCTGTTGACGGACATGTCTTCCGCCCACGCATATTTGAGCGGAAAGACCCTCATCACGAAATTGCTGACCTGCGCCTCTTCAAAGGCGGTGACGGCGGCCGAAATCTGCGCAAGGTAGGAAGGCGGGCCGGACACGACGATCATCGCGCCGCCCGGAGCGAGCGTTGCGGGCAACTGCGAAGAGAACACCGCCGATTGCCGGAGCATTTGGTACAGGCGCTCCGCCGTCATGGCCCGCGGGGTGATGAACGTCCGCGACAGTTCCGATTCGCTGTAGAAATAAAGGGTGGAGCCGAGCCGATACCATGCCACGCCAAAGGCGGCCTGCATCCCCTTGAGGAAGGTTTCCGGCGGAACGGCGTCAAAACGCCCGCTCACCTTGCCGACCACGCCGGGAGTGAACGAAGCGCCGAGCCCCTGCGAACGGGCGAAATTCGTAAGAATGGCGGTCAGATCCTCATCGTCCGCGTAATGCGTATATGGACGGGAAAAGCCCCCCTGAGCGGCAAACGCCGGGCAGGAAGCCAGAAGCACCCCAAAAACGAGCGCCAAAACCATCAAGAGCGAAACGCCACCACGACAACGCATCAGCGCCCCATATTCCAAGCTTGCATACCGGAGAAAAAAGAAAACGCCGACGCGCCACCGCCCTGCACCTGCCTTTTCCACCATGCCAGATCGTTCAAAAAGTCCTTGGCATATACCGGCATCAAGGCAGCGCCCTCCGCCAAAGGCACGACAAGGTGCAGTGAAAACCTGCCATTATCCACCGAAAGAACCGTCCTCCGGGTACGTGCGGCCGCCGCCACACGGGAAGCGCATTTCCGCAAAAGCTCGTCCGCATCCTGTTCCGCGTCGGGAAGCGGGCCAAGATCGGCCCGCAGGATGCCAGTCCGCCCGTCAGGGGAAAAAAACTCCATGTCCAAATCGCCCTCAAGGTGAAAGCGAAAGACGCCGTCCGCGCCGGGCGAGGCCTTTTTCCAACCAGCCGCCGCCGTCAATGCGTCAACGGATTCCTGCAAAAGCGACATCTTGCCTCCTTGGGCGACTATGCGGCCTTCCACAACGCCTTGTCAATCACCAAACGCGGATGCCTTGAATGAGCGGCATGGTTTCCCGCCCCACATCCGGGATCTGCCGGTGCGGGCTTCGGTACGGGCCTTTATGCGGCCCCGTTTCGCCGGCGTTCGGGCATCTGCCGATATAAGGCCCGCCCTTCCCATACTCAACGTTTCCTGCGCCTGCATCCGGGCAGTCTTGGCGTGCCCCCTATCCGTGGATCGGGATGGCTTCCTCAGCCTAAGCCTGAGCCTCACCGAAGGCAACGCCCCGCCCTTCGGCCCCATCAGGGGCCGCCAGCGCCTTGAAATCCCCCGAAGCATTGCCCCGCCCAAGGCTTCCTTTGCCGGGGAATCCGCTTTCCTCCAGGGTGCCGCCCAGACAGGCGGCAGGGGCCGGGCTGCCCGTTTCCGAGGATATTTCAGGGCGTACCCCAGACACGCGGCAAAAGTCATGCGGAACGCTGGATCAGGAGCCGAAGCGTCCCCCCAGACAGGCGGCAGAGGTTCCGCACCGTCAACAATAACGGCATCCGCAGGGCGTACCCCCCAGAAGCGCGGCAAAGGTTCCGCACCATCAGCAAGGACGGCGTCCGGCTGGGCGTATCCCCCCACGGAAACGCGGCAAAGGCAACAGCATCATCTTGCCGCCATTTTCCGAGGCTGGCTGGCGTACCCAGACAGGCGGCAGAGGCCAGATCATGCCGAACGAGGCCGCGCAGCGTATACCTCTCAGATACGCGGCAAAGGCCGCCATAAGCGCCGGGCATCCGCCCGTCATCGGCATACCCCTCAGACATGCGGCACAGGTGGCGCACGTCCTCACATAAAGGCGGGTGGACGGTGCCGCCCAAGCGCGCGGCCTCCGCCGGCGGGACATCCGTCTTGGGCACGGAACCCGCCGGGGCGCCTGCGGCGGCCCTTCGCCGCCCTTCCTATCCCATAATCCGGGAACGGGTATCGTTCATCCTCTTCTGGATGTCGTCCTGCGTGGAAAGCGACTTCTGGATCACTTCGGTCAGGCCGTCGTTGATGCTCTTCAACGCGTCCCGGCTGGCCCGCATCCGTTCCTGATCGGCTTCCATTTCCTTCATGGCGGCGTCGTACTGCGCCCCCAGGTAATCGCCGACATGACCGACGAGGCCGCCCATCCCCTGCCCGAGCTGGGACAGGGACTGCCCTAGGGTCCCGTAGGCCTGCGAGGTGCCCGAAGCCCGCCGTTCCGCAGCGCTCGGATCAGCCGTGGAAGCACGGATATCATCCAACTGCGCCCGGTTGCTTTCCAGCTTTTCGGACGTCTGCTGTAATTTCTGTTCCATCCTGAGCTTCTCATCCGCTCTGTCGGCCCCATGCTTTTCTATGTCCCGCGTGATCTTGTTCAGTTCCTTCTGCTGTTTGTGCTGCTGCTTCTCAAGGCTCCGGGTTTCCTGGTTCAGCTTGTTCTCGGTGAGTTCCTGCTGGCCCTTCGCCTGCCCCCTGGTTGCGGACAACTGCTTCATGCCCATGGCGAACTGGAGAGCGCCCATGCCGATGCTGACCGTATCGGACACGACGCCGCAGATAAGCTGCACCACGGCTTTCTCGCGGATTTCATCAGCCTGCTGCTCCATCGACATGGCGATACTATCCGTTTGCGCTTTCATGGCCTCGCGGTTTTCCTTGCGCTGTTCGGAGCATAGTTCCGTGATGAGGGCATTGACGCTCGCCATCGGGGAAGCCACGCCCACCCAGCCGCCGAGTGATCCGGAAGGATTTTTCGGCGGGGCGAGCGTCGGCAAATCGTCGCGAACCTTCGCCGCGGCCTCCTGAAAGGAAAGCCCCGCAGCCATCGCGGCCTCCAGTTCCTTATCCACGGAGGCACGGGAAACATTGACCGTCCCCGCGTCGTTTATCAGTTGATTGTAAACCTGTTGCTGATCGGATGACAACCCTTGTATGCCTGACATATGCCTATCCTCTTCTTGCTTACGGCCTTCCCGTCTACGATCAGGCCATCATCCACCCCGCACAAGGCGGGGAACACGGGCTGGTTGGCCCCATGAAACCTTGCCCGCCGCGCGGCAGGCCCCTTCCCGCCCCGCTGCCCGAAACGGCGGCCGGGGCGGGAAGGCGTACCTTCCGCCGCGCTAGGCCATCGCCGGTGGTGCGCTGGTCAAGACGTTCGTCAGCGACTCATTGCATCCCTCAACGAGCTCGTTGACGTCTTCGGTCAGCTTTCCCGCGCGTTCCATGACGCCCTTCATGAAATCCTGCTCCACTTCCAGCGCCTGCCTGAGCCGTTCCAGAACGGCTTCCAGCAGCTTGGTGTCGGCATAGCTGTTGGAAATCCTAAAATCGTACACGGCCCCGGCGATGCCCGTCGCGCCGCTGCCCATCTGTACGACGCTGCTGCTGATATTCGTTACTTTGAGGGTAATGTCCGCCACGTCCGCCAGCGTCTTCCGGGCGGTCTCGGCAGCGGAACCGAAGGAACCACCCATAGTCAGGCCCACGCCCACAAGCGTGATCGCAAGCTCAAAAGCCATGCCGGTATATGCGGCGATGTCTTCCCGAACACCGAGGGCCTCCAACCCGGCGGCTATCCCGGCGCCGATGCTCACCTTGCCGTCGGTCGCCATACTCAGGATGCTGTTGATGGACATGGTAAGCATCACCGCCCCGCCCGCAATCAGCAGGGGGTTCCCCGTAGCCGCCCCCGCCGCAATCGTGGCGACGCTGGCGATGGCTCCGAGGACGACGCCGACCCAACTGAAAATCTTTTTGAAAATGTCAAGGATGCCCTTGGACTTCATGGATTCGAGCCGATCCATGATCTCTTCCAGCTTCTTCTGGTTGATCTCGGCGCGCTCCTTCCCCTTGGCCTCAATGGAGGCCACGCCGTCCTTGGTGGCCTGCGTGCGCACCTCGTTACTGATCATCTGGGCCAGCGTTTCCAGCGAGAGCCCTCCCGCCGTGGGCGCGGCCAGCTTCGGCAGATCCGAGGCAGGTGAGGAAGCGTCGGGGGATGAAGCCGGGACATCCGGCAGCGTGATGCCCTCCAGGGCCTTTTTGATGGCATCCTGAAGGTTTTCCACACCGGCGCCGCCGACAAGATCCGTAAACTTCGAGCCGATCTGAAAGTCAATGGCATTAGGCATGTCAGCCTCACTTCTCGGCTTGTTCGAGAATGGCGAGCATGGCGGACGCCTTGCCCCGCGCGGCCTCGTGTTCCGGGTTGCCCTCTTCGCCCATAGAGACGGCGGTGACGAACGAGCCTTTGGCCTTTTCCCGATCCCCCATCTTGAGGTAGCACATACCGGCCTGAAGCACGGGCACGGGGCTGGAGAGCGCCTCCATTGCCGAGCAAAGCCCATAGGCATCCACGGCTTCCCGATACTTTCCGTTGGCCTGACGGCTTCCGCCCAGCCCCATCCAGAAGCGGGGATCGTTGTGATCGTACAGGCACAGCCCGGAAAAAATGGTTTCGGCGTCCTTGTAGTTGCCGGACGTGTAGAGGTTGTATCCGAGGCTGTATAAGGACTCCAGCATATCCTGGGAAATGTTGCACACGTCCCCGATGGTGGCGCCGTTCAGGACGGCCTTGGTCATCGTTTCAAGTTCTTCCTGCGTATATTCGACCGCAGCGCCTTTTTGTTCTGCCATAACATCTTCCTTGGGAGGCCCGCAGCAGCGGGAAAAAGGTTGCCGACGGGTGGGGAGCCCAAAGGCATTGGGGCATCCCCAAACGACCACCATCCGGCAGAGGGCCGCTGCCAACCGGATGGGCACGGCTGGAATGGCCCTCTGCAAAAAACGGCTACTGCCCGCGGGCCACGTTGGTGAGCGTCTGTAGAGCGGACTGGATGGCCGAATTCGCGCCCTGCGTATACGAGTTGTATTGGCCCATGTAGTCCTGCACGTACACCATCAGCGTCTGGATGTCCGTGCCGATGGTCTCTTGATGCGCCTGTAAGGACTGGATCGCAGTGTCCAGATCATCCTTGCTGGAACCGGTGCTGTAGGCAAGCCCGTAGGTATCCATGTACGCGAATACCTCCAGCGCCGCCTTCCGATCTTCAAGGGAGTCAATCGCCCGCTGCCACTCGCTGCCGTTCTGCCGGGCCGAGACGCCGCTATCATCATAGTCGATATCGTTGTCCTTGAAATACTGCTCCATGACGTCCGGCATCATGGTGGACTCGTATTCCTCGCTGACCTCATAATTCTCTTTCGTTTTCAGGTTGGCCTGCGCCTGCAACTTCTTGGCATCAGCAATATAGCCTTCCACCTTGGCGAGCTCTTCCGCCGCCGTCCCCTTGGATGAATCGTCTTTGGCCTTGCAGTTCTTGAACGTCCCCATATTGGAGGTGCTTTTCTCATTCGCCGCGTTCTCCTGCAGATTGCGCAGCTTGCTCAACATATCGGCCACTTCCTTCTGATCCGCCTGCGCCTTTTCGACCTGCTCGATGTAGTCAAGGGCCGAATCCTTGGCTGCGGCGGCCAGTTCCATCTGGAGCTTGGCGAAAATAAAGTTGACGCTTGTGCATGTGCCGAGGCTGCCCACGCTGGAGACGTTTCCTGAACTGCCGACTTCACCAATACCTTGGCTCATATATTTCTTCTTTCTTTATGGTTAAAGGCGGACGACGCCACGGCGGCCCGCGCCGGGGGCCTTGCCGGAAGGACGGTTGTCCAAGGCGGCCTGCGCCTTGCGGGCTTCCCCGGCGCGCTTGGCCTCTTCCTTCGCTTTGGCAACGAGCGCCTCCACTTCCGGCGTCATCGGCTCCTGCTGTTTCAGATCGTCTTCCGTAAGCCCCATCGCCTTGAGCTGCGCATCAAATTTCTGGTCGAGGCGGGACAATTCCTCTTTGAGGGCGTTGAGCTGTTCTTCCTGAGCCTGCATATCTTTTTCAGTGAATGCCATTTCGTTGCTCCTTTGTTGATGTTTCGTTCCAAGCATGTTCCGTGCCAAACAAGCAAATACGGGGGATTTCGGCCCATCAAGCCTGATGTGCGGTTTTCCGCGCACAAGAAAACAAACGATGTTGGCGGACTTTCGCCTTGCGCCTACCAACATTATTCCCATTCAGTTGAGAAACCTTTTTCATAGATACTATAGCCCATTCCCCAAATCAATCAAAAAGGGGGCGCTTGTAAGACGTTGCGGCCTATGATACTCGCTAGGCGATGGTTGGCATATTTCTCGCATGATTTCCCGCGGGCCGGTACGGATCGGCCCCCGGAATCACGTGTTCCCGCAGCCTCCGGGCACGGGGGCCGACTCATTTCCCGGCGGGGCCGGGCAGGGGGAGGCATGTCCATAGATTTTTCCGTCACCAACATGGGCCAGATGGCCGGGAGCGCCGCCGCACAGGCGGCGGGTTCCCTCGCCGCGGGTTCGCTCATGGGGAACGCCGCCGTACAGGTGGAAGATCCCATGTCGCTGCTCGCCGATGCCGCCGAAGAGCTGACTTTTGCGGCCGACACCACCGACGAGTACGAGCTTGAGGATCGCAAGGAACGGGAGCGTGCGGAAGAGGCTTACGCCGAACGCGTCAAGCTCTATCAGGATCTTATGCACGAGGCGGGCAAGGCGCAGGACATCGACCGCCTGAAGGACAGCCTGCGCGCCCGCGAAGGCCGGGAAAGGGCTTCGCGCGAGGCGCTTTACCGCTTTCCCGATCCGAGCGACGCCTATGCCGCCCTTTCCGAGGCGCTCGACGCCTTTTCGGGCGACCCGTCCGTTGATCCTTCCGTTGTTGAAGATATCCGCCAAGGGCTCGCCGAGCTCGAAGCTGAACACGGCCCGCAGATCCGTGCGGGCATCCAGGGCGCGCTCGCCGCTGCCGGGTATCCCGGACTGGACAGCACAGACAGCCTGCGCGACCTGTACCGCCAGACCGTCTGCGACTTTACGGACGTCAACGCCGCATTCGCCCACATCCATGAAAAATACGGCGATGTGGGCTTCGACAAGGCGATGGACTTCCTTTTCAGCGCGCTGGGCAACGATCTCGCCACGGACGTGCCGAGCATGGAAACCACCCATCTCGAAAGCGTCCACGCCAGCCTCGAACAGGTGCGCCTCCTGCAAAGCACGCATGTCCAGTGCGAACGCCTGCTCCAGCGCTGGCAGGATGTCCACGGGATCCAATGCGGGCTCGCCCCGATGGAGCTGCTCGGCGATCTGGTCGGCCTGCGCAACGAACGCTTCCTTGGGGCCACGCAGATCAGCCGCATCGCCGCCAAAGCCAAGGCCCCGGACATCGAACGCGAAGTGCTGTTCCTTCAGGAGCTTCTGAATATGGCCCGCAACCTGCCCGTCCAGCTTTTCGACGGCGAACAAGGCCGCATGAAGGTCATCGACGCCGTGCAGGAATCCGTGGACGAGGCCATCCGGCGCGAAGACGAATACCTCGCCAGTTTGGGGGATGCGTGATGATCGAACGTGAAATAGCCGAATTCGGCAGACGCATGGGCATGCCCGCCTTTTCCCTTTCCCCTGCGGGCCTCGCCGCGCTCGACGTGGAGCGCCTTGGGCGGCTCCATCTGGAGCTTGCCGAAAACGCCGGGGAACGCGAACTGCTCGTCTATCTCGCGCGGGCCGTGCCGGAGCATGACGTGAAAGCCCCGCGCCGCGTGCTCGAACGCTGCCATTACCGCCATGCCGATCCCATGCCGCTGTCCGGGGGGCTGCACAAGGGCCACATCATCCTCCTCACCCGTTTCCCCGAACGGCAGGCGACGGCGGCGGGCATTGAAAAGGCCGTCCAGTTCCTCGGCGGCGTCATGGATGCCGTCGCCAGGGCCTGACCCGCAACACCGTTTTTCTTTACCGGCAAAGGAGGACAGCCATGCCGCGCATCAACCTTCTGGATCCTTCCCTCGGCATCCAGGCCATCATGGAAAGCCCGGCGGCAGCGCGCGGCGGCATCCCCGAAGCGAGGCCCCTCGCCTCCAACGTGCTGCGCGAGGCCGGGCTTGAGGAACTCTATTCCCCAAGCAACGCGCACCGCCTCGTGGAGCAGGCGCTCTGCCCGGATGCGGGCGACGGCGACATCCTCCGCCCGGAGGTGTTTTCCGGCAACCTCGCGGGATGCCTGGAAGCCTTGAAGGATTCCGAAGATCCCGCCGTCCGGGCGCTGGTGGACGGCGAACTGGCCCCGCTGCTTCAAAACAAGGAACTCCTCAACGCCTACATGGGCCTGATGATAGGGGGTTAAGGTGGCGCTCACGCAGGAACAGCGCAGCACACTGTCCATTCTGGGGTATCTGTATTACCGGATGGGGCGTCTGGACAATGCCGCCACGGTCTTCGCGGCGCTGGACAGGCTCGCCCCCGAAGGCATGGACGCCATTTCCCGGAGGGCCGCCGCCACGCTCGCGGCCATTGAAACGGATCGCGGCAATGCCGAAAAAGCCCTTCGGCTCCTGCACCGGGCCATGGACGGGCAAACCCTCTCCACCCGCCATGCCGCCCTGCACCTGCTCCGGGCCCGCGCGCTCTGGCAGCAGGGCCGCAAGGATGAGGCGAGGGCCGCGGTCAACGAATACCTGTACCTCGCCGGCAGCGGCCCGTCCGCGCAGGCCGGACATCCCTTCAACAGCATGGGCAAACGCGTATGAGCCTGTTCACCACGGCCCGTTCCGCCGTCGGCGTGGTCACACGCCACAACGACATCAACATCGTCTTCCTGCTCGTCATCGTCATCGCGCTGATGATCATCCCGCTGCCCACGCCGGTGGTGGATACGCTCATCGGCGTGAACATGGCCCTGTCCTTCACCATCCTGATGATGACCATGTACGTGCGGACGGTGCTGGACTTCTCGGTCTTTCCCACGCTGCTCCTGTTCACCACCCTGTTCCGGGTGGGCCTCAACATCACGACCACGCGCCTCATCCTGCTTCAGGCGGACGCTGGCGAAATCATCTTCACGTTCGGGGAGTTCGCCCTCGGCGGCAACTTCGTGGTCGGCGCGGTGGTCTTCCTCATCCTGACCATCGTGCAGTTCCTCGTCATCGCCAAAGGCGCGGAGCGCGTGGCCGAAGTCGGGGCGCGCTTCACCCTCGACGCCATGCCCGGCAAGCAGATGTCCATCGACGCCGACATGCGCGCCGGGGTCATCGACATGGAGGAGGCGCAGCGCCGCCGCGAGCGCATCAGCCAGGAAAGCCAGATGTACGGCGCTATGGACGGCGCCATGAAGTTTGTAAAAGGCGACTCCATCGCCGGGATGATCATCGCCGTCGTGAACATCGTGGGCGGCACGATCATCGGCATCACCCAGAACGGCATGACCGCGGGGGAGGCCCTGCACCTTTACGGCATCCTCACCATCGGGGACGGGCTGGTATCCCAGATCCCCTCGCTGCTCATCTCCATTTCCGCGGGCATCCTGATCACCCGAACCGGCGATTCCGACGACAACGTAGGCTCGCAGATCGGCGTCCAGATCTTCGCCCAGCCCAAGGCGCTGCTCATGGCGGGCGGGCTGGTGTTCCTCTTCGCCCTCATCCCCGGCTTCCCCAAGCCGCAATTGTTCACGCTGGCGGCCCTCCTCGGCGGGCTCGGCTACGTGCTCAAGCGCGTCAGCGAAAACCCGCAGGCCCCGGACGCCAAGGAGGAACTTTCCAAGTCGCTCACGCCCACGGCCCGCCCCAAGCCCCGCCCCGGCGCGCAGCGGGACGAATTCGCGCCCACCGTGCCCATCATCCTCGACATCTCGGAGGACATGGGCGCGTCCCTCGATTACGCTTCGCTCAACGAGGAGCTGGCGAACCTGCGCCGTGCGCTCTATTTCGATCTCGGCGTGCCCTTCCCCGGCATCAACATCCGGCCCAACCCCGGCCTGCCGGGGCTTTCCTATGTCCTGAACGTCAACGAAATCCCCATGTCGCGGGGGAAGCTGGAAAAAGGCATGGTGCTCGCCCGCGATACCAGCGAAAACCTGTCCATGCTCGGCGTGGAATTCAAGCTCGGTGAACGGTTCCTGCCCGACGTCGAACCGCTCTGGGTTCCTGAGTCCAAGGCCGCCTCGCTGGAGCGCGTAGGCATCAGCATCATGAACCATGCGCGCATCCTCGCCTACCACCTTTCGCTGCTGCTTGCCCGGCACGCCTCATCGTTCCTCGGCATGCAGGAATCCAAATACCTGCTCGACAAGATGGAGGAGCGCGCCCCCGATCTGGTCCGCGAGGCCACCCGCCTGCTGCCCACGCAGCGTATTGCGGAAATCTTCCAGCGTCTGGTGCAGGAGCAGGTATCCATCCGCGACCTGCGGAGCATCCTCGAAGCGCTCATCGAGTGGAGCCCCAAGGAAAAGGATACCGTCATGCTCACCGAGTACGTCCGCAGCGCCCTGAAGCGCCAGATCAGCTATATGTATTCCAAGGGGCAGAACATGCTGCCTGCGATCCTGCTCGACCCCTCGGTGGAGGAGACGATCCGCAAGGCCATCCGGCAGACTTCGGCGGGCGCGTTCCTTGC
>URTO01000003.1 GCA_900550745.1 uncultured Desulfovibrio sp.
TACAACGCCAAACCGCGATCCATGCGGGCGAGCGTCTCATCTTTGCCGATGGCAAGCATGAATTCCGGCAAGCTGGGGCCGCCGATCACGCCGGTGATTGCCACACGCACAGGCTGCGCGACCATCTTGAACTTCACGCCGAGACTTTCCACATACGAATGGATCACATGCTCGATGCTTTCCTTGTCAAAGGAAGGAAGCGCGGCAAGCTGATCACGGATAACCTTCACGTGCTCCTTGCCTTCGTCCGTCATCCACTTGGCAACGCCCGCCTCGTCGTAAGGCAGATCGGCGGACTTGCAGAGCAATTGGGCGAGGCCGTCGGCAAGCTCGATAAGGTTCTTTGCCCGTTCGCGGTACAAGGGAAGCAGCGGCTCAACGGATGCTTCCGTCGCGTCCGTGAAGCCTTTCTGATGGATAAAAGGCAGAACCAGACGGGCCAGCTCGTCAAGCGGCGTCTCACGCAGGTAATGGGCATTAAACCACAGGAGCTTGTCGGGATCGAAAGCGGAAGCGGAGCTGTTCAGATTCTTCCCGTCGAAAAGCTCAATGAGCTCCTGCATGGAGAACAACTCCTGATCGCCGTGCGACCAGCCAAGGCGGACAAGGCAGTTGACCAGCGCGTGCGGCAGGAGGCCGTCATTCTGGTATTCCACCACGGAACGGGCGCCGTGACGCTTGGAAAGCTTCTGGCGATCCTTGCCGAGGATCATGGGCACATGGCCGAACACGGGCAGTTCCCAACCAAGCGCCTGATAGATGAGGATCTGCTTCGGCGTGTTGGAAACATGGTCGTCGCCGCGGATAACGTGGGTGATCCCCATATCGTGGTCATCCACCACCACCGCCATGTTGTAGGTAGGCATCCCATCACTGCGGCGCAGAATCATGTCGTCGAGCTCGGAAACATCCGTGGCGATATGCCCTTTCACCATATCGTCGAACACAACGCGGCCTTCGGTAGGGATCTTCAGGCGGACGACACGTCCGGGCGCGGCGTCAAGATGGCGGTCGCGGCACCGGCCATCATAGCGCGGCTTTTCACCCTTGGCACGGGCGGCCTCACGCATGGCCTCCACCTCTTCGGGCGTGCAGGAGCACCAGTAGGCATGGCCGCTTTCAAGCATCTTGTCGATGACCTCATTGTAGCGGGCCGTGCGCTGCGTCTGATAGGTCAGCTCGCCGTCCCAATCCAGCCCCAGCCAACGCATGGAAGCCAGAATCGCGTCCGTATATTCCTGCTTCGAGCGCTCGGTGTCCGTATCCTCAATACGCAGGCGGAATTCGCCGCCGTAGTGACGGGCAAGAAGCCAGCAGAACAACGCGGTGCGGGCGCCGCCGATATGCAGATGCCCGGTCGGGCTCGGCGCGAACCGGGTGATGATTTTAGACATGAAAAACTCCTGAAAAATCAGCGTTGAGGTTTCTGTTCCGGCTGCCAATGCAGTTCAACGGCCCCCGTCTTGGCATCCTTGCGCGGGGATGCGGGACGGCGGCAGGCGACAAGCGCCCCGGAGGGGATGTCCCCGGCTGCGGGGATGATGGCGAACCCTTCTTCCGTACAGGCATAGCGGGCGTGCCCCATGCCGGGGACGGGGAAGGCATCGGACAAGATGCGGGCGACGACACCGTTGGGGGCCATCGCCGGGAAAAGGGGCGTCCTGACGGAGGGCCCGGCCTCCGATTCAGGCCGAAGCTGCATGAAGGACAAACTCAGCGAATCCTTGGGCAGTTTGGCGTAACGGGCCAGCTCCGCCAGCCATGCCGGGGCCACAGCCAACTGCGACGCATGGCACCAGCGGCGCTCGCGCGTCTCCAACAGGGGGCACGGGCCAAGATGCGGACAGGGGGCCACGGGCGTCAGCCCCTCTTCCAGCGCCGTTTCCCGGAGCTTCGCCGTAAGCGTGCCGCCAAGCCGCGTACCGGGCTCCACAAACAGCGCCGTGCCTTCAGGATGCAGCGCCCGCCCCACGGCGACGGCGAGATCCGCCATGCGTTCATCGACGCTGACGCCCGGCTTGTCCTTCAATTCATTGAGCACATTGCCCGCCATGATCAGATGGGGGGAGCGCAACTCCCGGAACGACTGCATCAGCGGTGAACGCACGAGCCGGATCGTCCAGTTCAGCGGTTCACCGGAGAGCTTCGCCATGTGCTCCAGTATGGAACGCCCCATTTCCATGGGACGGGGAACCGTATCCACACAAACCAGCGTCAGCGGCACGGCCCGCCAATCGGGACGGGACAGCCACAAGGCGATAGGCAGGGTCAGCGGCCCGCTTCCGAGGTCGGCAATGACCACCGGCGTTTCAGCGCCGCAAACGGGGGCGGGCAAATCCAAGCCCGGCAAGAGGCCGGTCAGCCGCACAAGATTCCACGGCAAAAAATAACGCAGATATGCCGATACATACCGGGGCGCGCTCCAGTAGGAGCGCCCGAGGCCGCTGCGCTCATAAGTGAGCATGGCGGACAGGTCACGGATGGCCTCCGGCAGATCGGCGCGGTGGCTGCGGGACAGCGGCATTACCGCATCCAGCGCCTTGGGGAGCTGCGCCAACGCGCTGCGGCAAAAGGCGTCCAAGGGCGAAAACAACGGACGGCACATCGGATGCCCCGCCGCATGCTTGGCCGGATCGGGCATAGGCCTTGCCGGGCCGTCGGCACGCGGCGCATCAGGCTTGCGGAAGCCCGAACGCGCACCGGGGCGGCGCTCTCCAGAACCGTCCTTCGGATTGTTTCCGAAACGCCCCTGCCCTGCATGGCTGTTCGGGGCTAGACGTTCCTGATCGGCGCGGCCGCCCTTCCGGGATGCGGGGCGCTTTTCCGCCGGGCCACGGGACGGGGAACGCGGGGCCCCCTTTTCGGAAGTCCCCGCGTTGTTTCTACGTTTAGGGGAGGATGACTGGCTCACGATGCCGCACGAGCCTCAAGAGCGGCCACAGCCGGCAGGGTTTTGCCTTCCAGCACTTCGAGGAACGCGCCGCCAGCCGTGGAAATATAATCCACCTGACTGGCATAGCCGTACTTTTCGAGGGCCGCGATGCTGTCGCCGCCGCCGGTGACCGTATAGGCGGACGTTTCCGCGACGGCCTTGGCGATGGCTTCCGTCCCCTTGCCGAACTGGTCGATTTCAAACGCGCCCACAGGCCCGTTCCAAACCACGGTGCCCGCCTCGGCGATGAGCTGGGCGTACATTACGGCGGTGGCGGGGCCGATATCAAGGATCATGTCGTCAGGACGCACATCCTCGACCTTGAGCACGGTCGCCGGGGCATGTCCTTCCAGCGCCGGGCCGACAACGACGTCCACGGGCAGCGGGATGGCCGCACCGCGCCCTTTGGCCTCTTCCATGATCTTGGCGGCGGACTCCACCAGATCCGGCTCATACAGGGACTTGCCCACTTCGTACCCGGCGGCCTTCAGGAAGGTGTTGGCGATGCCGCCGCCCACGATGAGCTTGTCCACGCGCTTGGAAAGGTTGTTCAGGACTTCAAGCTTGGTCGAAACCTTGGAGCCGCCGATGATGGCGAGCAGGGGATGCTTGGGCGCATGGAGAATACGGGTCACGGCTTCGAGTTCGGCGGCCATGAGCAGGCCCACGCAGGCGACCTTGGCGAAACGGATGGCCCCTTCGGTGGAAGCCTGCGCGCGGTGCGCCGTGGCGAACGCATCCATGACGTACACGTCGCCGAGCGCGGCCAGCTTGCGGGCCACTTCCTCGTTGTTCTTCTTTTCGCCCTTGTTGAAGCGCACGTTCTCGCACAGGACGCATTCGCCGGGCTTTACGCCGACGCCGTCCAGATAGTCCTTCTCAAGCCTGACCGGGACGCCGAGCAGTTCCTCAAGGCGTTTGGCCACAGGAGCCAGCGAAGCTTCTTCGGAATAAACGCCTTCTTCGGGGCGCCCAAGGTGCGAAAGCACGATGATGCCGGCGCCTTTATCCAGCGCGAACTTCAAGGACGGAACAGCCGCCCGGATGCGCTTGTCGCTGGTGATTTTCCCTTCCTTGACCGGGACATTGAGGTCTTCACGAAAGACAACGGTCTTCCCTTGCAGATCAAGGTCGGACATGAGACGTACGTTCATTGTTCTCCTCCTAAAAAAGAGGTTGCGCTACAGGGTATCGAATACGGAGGCAATGCCACAAAACGCGGTTTCTTGCAAACGGACGGCGCTTATCCGAAAACCATATGCCGCATGTACAGGGCCGTAAAATCGGGACGGGCCGCCAGATCCACAAGCATACACCCGGCACTCCAGCGGGCCAGCCTTTCCCGCAGCTCCGGGCGCGCCAACAGAAGCGCCGCCCCGCGCAGGGAGGTGTTGCCCTTCGCCGCCGTACGCGCCTGCAGGCCCTGCGGCACAAAGCCCAGCCGTTCCAGTGCGGTTTCGGGCATGTGTTCCCCAAGCGCGCCGCCGAGGCATACCCGCGCGAGCGCCCTGCTCTCCAGCCCGGACGCCGCCAGCAGGCTTTCCAAGGCCAACGAAAACGCGGCTTTGACCTTGAGGATTTCCTCCACGTCGGCCCCGGCAAGCGCCATGCCGCCGGGCAGCGGCAGGCTCCAGCCGGAAGCCCCCCGCTCGACCGTTCCGAGCAGGCGGGCGGCCAGAGGCGAAACCGGGGACGCCGAAAGGCGGCCTGCAGCGTCGAGGAAACCTGTCCGCAGCAAAATATCCAGCAACGACAGGTAGCCCGTGCCGCAAATCCGTTTCGGTTCCGTGTTGCCGATAACCACGGGAGACAGCCCGGACGGGCCGAGCCGGAACCCGGAGACGCTGCCCGCATCCGCCACGCCGCCGTAGCTGAGCCCGATGCCTTCAAGGGACGGCCCAAGCGGTACGCTGGCGATAAAGGCACGCCCCGCATCTACGGCAAGCACGAATTCTCCGTTCGTCCCCAAATCCGCAAGCAAAAAGGGAAACTCCGGCGTTTCGCCGTACAGGAGCGCCGCCATGCCCGCGCTGATGTCCCCGCCCACAAACGGCGCCGGCTGCGGAGGAATCCATGCCGCAGGCAAACCGGGCAAATCCGCCGTACGGCCTCCACGTTCCGTCAGCCGGTACGGGGCGGCGCACAATCCCGCCACATCTTTATTCAGGAGGATGGAGGTCATGGCGGTATTGCCCGCGATGCACAGTTCCGCCACCGGGACGCCCGCATCCGAAATGACGCGCCGCAGAAAACGGATCACGAGATGCCGCAGCCGTTCCCGCCCCTCTTGATCACGGGCGGCGGCAAGGCGCGACACCACATCGCTCCCCGCCCCCATCTGCGGGTTAAGGGCCTGACCGGACGCGGCCTCATGCCCCGTACCATCAAGGAGCCGCCAATGGATGGAGGTCGTCCCCAGATCCACGGCCAGCCGGAACGGGCCCGCATCCGGCCTTATGTCCATCCGTTTCCGTTTCTCGGACGGCGGAGGCGGCAACTCCACAGCCATACCCGCAGCGGGCGCATGGCGGCAGGCCAGCCGCCAGCCGCCGCGAACGGCCTCCGCACCGAGGACGGCGCTGTCCGCAGCGCGCGGCTCAGGCGTCCCGTCAAGAAACCGCACCCGGCACGCCCCACAGCGTCCGAGCCCCGAACACAGCGCGGGAGGGGGCAGTTCGCCGGACAGCCAAATCGTCTGGGCAAGCGTCCGTCCCGCCTCCACGGGCAGGATGTGGGATACGCCGGACGAATCCATAACGCGCACGCCTTGAGCCGTTGACGAGATCGAGGCCAAGGCACGCGCGGGGGAATCCACAGCACGCAAGCCTTGAGCCGCGTGGAGGGAATCCACGGCTACGGCGGCGTCCGAACCCGCGGCATGTATGCCGCCGCCAGCCGCCTCAGGCTTCCGCCCGCCCACATCCAAAGGCACGCCCGCCGTATCCGCGCCATCAGCCATCGGCATTCTCCCGTTTGCGCTTCGCCATATGTATGGCGAGGGCCTGACAACGCATCGCCCGGAGCCGTTTTCCCGACTCCTTGCCCCTGTCCCGCCATTCCGGGGGCAGAGAAATGCCGAGCAGCACCGCAAGATCGTCGTTGACGGCAGGGCGCAGCGAACGCCCGCTGTCGGCTTCGGCCAGCTTCCAAAACGGCTCGTCCAGACCGGCATTGTGGATCTGCATCAACAGATCGCAGCGGGTTCCGGCCCGCAGCATATCATAAATCCCCGCCTTCATGTGCAGCTGCGACGACAACACGCCGGCAGCGGCGTAACGTGCGGGCAAGGCGAGGCGCTTGGCGACATGCTCGGCGGGTTCGGCCCCGCGCAGCTCGTGCCCGTAATGGTGCGGCAGCAAAGCCGGATCCGTGCCGATCTTGCCGAGATCATGGCACAAGGCCATCCATACGCACAGGGGATCGCCCGCCACCGCATCCATCACATCCATCAGATGCGCCATCACAGAACCCGAATGGTACGCCACAGGGCCCGCCGGGATATCCATCGAAGTTTCCAGCTCCCGGAACCACGGGGAAAGGCAGCCCCCTTCAGCCAGCACGGACAGCCAGCGCGACGGCTTCGGCGAGGCCAGCGCCTTCATGAACTCGCGCCCCACACGTTCGGCGGGAATACGCCCAAGCAGCCCCTCCCCCGCCACGGCGCGCATCTGCGCCACGGCCTCAGGGTGAACCGTGAACGACGGCAATTCGCAAGCCATGCGTGCCAGCCGGAACACCCGCACGGGCTCATCCCGGAAACTCGTCGGCGAAGCGGGGCGCAGGATGCCTTCCCGCAGATCCGAAAGCGCATCGGGATGCCCGAAAAGGTTGCCGTCCCGATCCTCGGCCAGCGCGTTGATGGTCAGATCGCGGCGGCGCATGTCGTCTTCCAGCGTCCCCTCAATCGGCATAAATTCCTGACCGTGCAGCAAAAAAACCGAAACGCTCTTCCCGACCTTGCGGGCATCGGGATTCCGCTGTAGAAACGTGGCTTCATCCGCGTCAAACGCGAAATCATATTCCCGCGGCGTCCGCCCCAACAAGCGGTCCCGAACGGCCCCACCCACCAGATAGACCGGTATCCGGCCCGTTTCCGGCCAATTTTCGATTGCCATGACACACGACTCCACTTTTCGTCTCAACGGCACGGTGCGGCTTCTGCACGAAGGCGTCCTCTCCGAACGCCCTCCGCACGACCGCATCGCCGATCCGTTTCCGGCTGATCACGCGGCAAGCTCCGCCCTCTGGAGCGGGCTTCCCGAAGCGGCATTCACCGCGCCGGGCACAAGCACGGCCTGCCCGTATCTCGAACAATTCTTCACTGCGCCGGTTTCGCGGACGGAAAACGAGCCCGAAACGGCCAGCGTACCGGCGCCAGTGTATCTGTGCGGCCCCGCCACTTCAAGTATGGATGTCGCCCGGGCCCTCGCCGCATACGGGCAGCTTCCCGTCTGGGGGAGCGTGCTCGCCCTGAGCCAGCGCAGCGGCCGGGGGCAGCTCGGACGGAACTGGGTCTCGCCCGAAGGCAACGTCTACGCGGCGCTCCGCCTGCCGCAACGCCACCCGTTTACGGGCACGGCCGCGGCCCCAGCCGTGGGCGGGCTCATCGCCGAAGCGCTGGCCCACATGGGTTTCGACGTCCATATGAAATGGCCCAACGACTTGCTGCGGCGCGAGGAACAAGAGGAAGGCCCCGGCTGGTGCAAGGTCGGCGGCATCCTTCTGGAGGAACGCCCCCTGCCCCGGCATGGGGAAACGCCCGCCGAAAATATGCTGGTCGCCGGGATCGGCCTGAACCTCGTATCCTCCCCCCCTGCCTCCCTCATGCGGGCGCAGCGCGCCGTTCCGGCCGGGCTTCTCTCTTCCGCAACAAAATCCGGCGTCTCCCCCCTTTCCGTTACAGGACTGTGGATGCGACTTGTGAGCCGTATCTTTTTCTGTTATGTCGAAGAGATTGACGCCAAGGGGAAAAACGCGTGGCGTTCACTTGCTGAACGTCACCTCGCCTTCCTTGGGCAAACGGTCCTTCTGACGGACGGCCCAGACGATCAAGAACGCCACACGGGCATTCTTGAAGGGCTGGACGATTTCGGCGGGCTGCGCCTGCGAAATCGCAAGGGAACAACCAGTTTTCTTTCCGGGAGCCTTCGGTTGGATCGCCCTCCCATGCAGCCGTGACGCGAAGCGCCATGCGCGGCGCCGGGAACGGCCTCCCGCAGCGATGCGGAGGCGGATCACAGGTGTCCCCGATGCCGTTTCGGGGTGCTTCCTGAACAGGACCGGCTCTTGCCGGGTCTAAACATTTCTTTATTGAAAAGGTTGAAAGCATGGCCGCCAAGACGTTTGAACAGGTACTGGACGAAGTTCGGGGCAAGCCCATACTCGTAGCCAACCGGGGCATTCCGGCACGTCGAATCTGCCGGGCCATCCGTGAACGCTTCGCCGCAGTTCCCGTAATGACCGCCACCGACATCGACAAGGCCGCGCCGGCCGCTTCATCCGCGCAGGAACTGCTCCTGCTCGGTTCCGATCCCCGCGCGTACCTTGACCTCGATCTCATCATCGCCAAGGCGAAGCAGCGCGGTATCATCGCCATCCATCCCGGCTGGGGCTTTGCGTCGGAAGACGAGCGTTTCCCCCAGAAATGCGAAGAGGCGGGCATCACCTTCATCGGCTCCAAAGCCGACTCCATGAACCTGCTCGGCAACAAGGTGCAGGTCCGCAAGATCGCCAAGCGGCTCGGCATCCCCGTGGTGCCCGGCTCGGAAGGCGCGGTCGACGTGCCCGCCGCACGCAAGGTCGTCGACGAAATCACCCTCCCCATCATGCTGAAGGCGGAGGGCGGCGGAGGCGGGCGCGGCATTTTCCTTGTTCGTGAGAAAAGCGAACTGGAAGATGCCTTTTTTAAGGCCTCCGCCATGGCGCAGGCCTCTTTCGGCAACCCTCACCTGTATGTGGAAAAGTACCTCGAACAGGTTCGCCACATCGAAATCCAGGTCATCGCCGACCAGCACGGCAATGTGTTCGCCTTTGACGAACGCGACTGCTCCGTGCAGCGCAACCACCAGAAGCTCGTGGAAATCACCCCGTCCCCGTGGGCGGGCATTACCCCCGAACTGCGCGAACGCCTCAAGGAATACTCCCGCATGCTGGTTCGCGAGGTGGGCTATTTCTCCCTCGCCACGGTGGAATTCCTCGTCACCCCGCAGGGCGAGCCCTACCTCATTGAGGTGAACACCCGCCTTCAGGTGGAGCACGGCATTACCGAAAGCCGTTACGGCGTCGACCTTGTCGAAGAGCAGATCGCCGTGGCCTTCGGCGCGAAGCTGCGCCTGACCGAAGAAAACACCAAACCGTCCCACTTCGCCATGCAGGTCCGCATCAACTGCGAAGACCCGCAGAACAACTTTGCCCCGAACTCCGGCCTGATCACCCGCTACGTGTCGCCCGGCGGCCCCGGCGTGCGCATCGACTCCAACCTTTCCGCCGGGTACGAGTTCCCCCCGAACTACGACTCCGCCGGTTCGCTCCTCATCGCCTACGGGAGCGACTGGCAGAAGGTGCTCGGCATCATGGACCGCGCCCTGACCGAATACATGGTCGGCGGCGTAAAGACCACGATCCCCTTCTACCGTCAGGTCCTCAAGCACCCGGCTTTCCGCGCGGGCATGTTCGATACGGGCTTCATCCCGTCCGCGCCCGAACTCATGATATACGCCGACCTCGCGCCGGAAAGCGAACGCCTCGCCAAGCTCATCGCGGAAATCTCCGCCAAGGGCTACAACCCCTTCGTCCAGCTCGGCGAATACCGTTCCCACACCACGCCCCGCCTGCCGCGTCAGGATGTGGTGCTCCCGCCCATCCCCTCCAAGGTACGCAAAGAGCCCTCCCCCTATCCGCACGGCGACCGCGTTGCCCTGCTCGACTACGTCCGCGACAGCGGCTGCATCCACTTTACGGACACGACCACCCGCGACAGCACGCAGTCCAACAGCGGCAACCGCTTCCGCCTTGCCGAAGACCGCCTCGTGGGGCCGTATCTGGACAACTGCGGCTTTTTCTCCATTGAGAACGGCGGCGGCGCGCACTTCCACGTCGCCATGATGGCGAACATGACCTACCCCTTCACCGAAGCGAAGGAATGGAACAAGTTCGCCCCCAAAACCCTCAAGCAGATCCTGATCCGCTCGACCAACGTGCTCGGCTACAGCCCGCAGCCCAAGAACCTCATGCGGCTGACCGGCGAAATGATCTGCGACAACTACCAGATCATCCGCTGCTTCGACTTCCTGAACCACATCGACAACATGCGCCCCTTCGCCGAAGTCGCGCTGAGCCGCAGGGATGTGGTCTTTGAACCCGCCATCTCGATGTCGTGGGCCAAGGGCTTCACTGTGGATCATTACCTCGGCGTAGCTGAGAACGTCCTCGGCGTGTGCGGCGACGTGGCCGGCATGGGCGAAAAGGAAGTCTCCCGCCATATCATCCTTGGCCTCAAGGACATGGCCGGCGTGTGCCCGCCCCGCTTCATGACCGAAGTGGTCACGGCCCTGCGCAAACGGTGGCCCGATCTGGTGCTGCACTACCACCGCCACATGACGGACGGCCTTTTCGTGCCCTCCGTGGGCGCGGCGGCCGAGGCCGGCGTCCAGATCGTGGATACGAACCTCGGCGCGTGCGTCCGCAGCTACGGGCAGGGCGACACCCTCGCCACCGCCGCCTACATGGAAGGCGAACTGGGCCTCAAGACCGCCATGAACAAGGATATGGTCCGCGACGCCAATTTCGTGCTCAAGCAGGTCATCCCCTACTACGACCGTTATTGCGCCCCGTACTTCCAGGGCATCGACAACGACGTGACCGAGCACGCCATGCCCGGCGGCGCGACCTCCTCCTCGCAGGAAGGCGCGCTCAAACAGGGCTACATCCACCTGCTGCCCTACATGCTCAAGTTCCTTGCCGGAACCCGCAAGATCGTCCGTTACCATGACGTGACGCCTGGTTCCCAGATTACATGGAACACCGCCTTCCTCGCCGTGACCGGCGCATACAAGCGCGGCGGCGAAGAAGAGGTCAAATACCTGCTCGGCGTGCTTGAGCGCGTCAACGGCGTGTCCGATGAAGCCGAACTCAGCGAAGGCACCCGTGCGGCCCGCCTCGCCCTCTATCAGGATTGCAACGACGCGTTCCGCAACCTCCTTTTGGGCAAATTCGGCAAGCTGCCCCTGGGCTTCCCGCCGGATTGGGTGTATGAGAGCGCATTCGGCAATGCGTGGAAGCAGGCCATTGCCGACCGGACTACGCATTCGCCGCTGGAAAAGCTCACCGACCTGGACATTGAGGCCGAGCGCAAGGCGTTCCGCGACATCATCAAGCGCGAGCCCACGGAAGAGGAAATGGTCATGTACCTGAACCATCCCGGCGACGCCGTGAAGACGGTTCAGTTCCGTGCCAAGTACGGCGATCCCAACCGGCTGCCGCTGCCCGTCTGGTTTGAGGGCTGCTCCGTGGGCGAGGAAATCAACTTTGTGGATACGTCCGGCAAGCCGCACCAGTTCCTGCTGGTGAGCATGTCCCCGGTCAACGATGCCGGCGAATCCATGGTTCGTTTCGTGCTTGACTCGGAAATCTTCAGCCAGCTCGTCAAGGTCGCCCCGCCCAAGAACGGCGGCGCCGGGGGCGTGGTGATGGCCGATCCTGCGGACAAGTATCAGGTCGGCGCGCCGAGCAACGGCGACCTCTGGGTGATGTACGTCCATCCCGGCGACATCGTCGAAGAGGGCGAAGAACTGTTCAACGTGTCCATCATGAAACAGGAAAAAGCCGTTCTGGCCCCTGTGGCCGGCATCGTCAAGCGTGTGCTCAAGACCGCCGACTACAAGGAAACCAGAAAGATGGAAACCGTTCGCGAAGGCGAGCTCATTGTGGAGCTCGGGCCGGTTCCGCGCATCTGCACCAACGAGGCGTGCAGCCGCCCGCTGCCCATGAATGACATCGAGTTCTGTCCCTACTGCGGGGAACGGCTCAGCCGGATCTAAGGGACATTAACCGATACGAAGAGAGAGCCTGGAGGCAATTCTCATGACGAAAACCCCTTCCGCAACCAAAAACCGACAAGACGAGGTTCCGGTGGAAGATCTCCTCAAGCGCCTAGTTCTGACCGGCGCGGATATCGTGCGCATCGGCGAGGACGCCGAGCTGCTGGTGGGTGGCAAAAACTACAACACGGCGCTGATCAGCCGCGTTGAAGGCGTTCGCATTCCTCAGTTCCGCGCCATTTCGTCCGTGGCGTTCCACATCGTGCTCGACGAATGCAAGGTGTGCGCGGCGCTGATCCGTTCCATGGTCGACGAAGCCTACAGCCGCATCGACTGGGCTTCTCCCGAAGTCACCAAGGATCACGAGTTCCTGCCCAAATTCGTGCGTTCCGTCGCCGCCGAGATCCGCAAGGCTTCCGAAGCCGACCCGGAACTGCCGCGTATCCGTCTGCGCACGTTCGTCAACAACGTGGTTGACGGCTTCGCCTCCTCGCAGGAAGGCATCGACCAGCTCCGCAAACGCTCCGTCATGGTGCAGGCCGCCATCCTGTCCTGCCCCCTGCCCGAACGCGTGGACAAGGCCGTCCGTTCCGCCTACCGCGACATCTGCGCCGAAGCGCAGGAGGGCGACGTGCCCGTGGCCGTGCGTTCCTCCGCCGCCGGTGAAGACTCCCGCAAGAAAGCCTTCGCGGGCCTTCAGGATACCTTCCTGAACATGGTCGGCGACGACGCCGTGGCCACCGCCTACCTGTGGGACTGCGCCTCGGCCTACAACCTGCGCTCCATGATTTACCGCCGTGAAGCCATCCTCGATGCGCTGACCCAGTCCGAAACCACGGGTCAGGAAGAGCTCGCGGCGCAGGCGAAAAAGGAATGGTCCATTGAGAACACGTCCCTTTCCGTGTGCATCATGCGCATGATCAACCCGGTGGTGTCCGGTACGGCGTTCAGCGCCGACACCGCCACGGGCTGCCGCGGGACCGTCCGCAAGGATCTCGTGAGCATCGACACCAGCTATGGCCTCGGTGAGGCCGTGGTGGGCGGACGTGTGACGCCCGACAAGCTGTATGTCTACCAGAAGGACGACGGCAGCGAAGTCGTGATCCGCTTCATGGGCAGCAAGACCATGAAGATCGTCTATGACGAAAACGGCGGCACCAAGGAAGTGCCCGTCCCGGAACGTGAGTGCATGCTCTGGGCCCTGACCCCCACGCAGGCCGAACAGGTCGCCAAGGGCGTGCGCGCCGTGAGCAAGGCCTACGACGGCATGATCATGGACACCGAGTTCTGCATCGACTCCAAGGGCATGCTGTGGTTCGTGCAGGCGCGTCCCGAAACCCGCTGGAACGAAGAGCTGGCCCTGCATCCCCACACCATCTTCATGCGCCGCCGCGAAGTGGAGCCCAAGGCCGCCGCTGCCGCCGAGGTCTTGCTGACCGGCAACGGGGCCTCCCGCGGCGCCGGGCAGGGCAAGGTCCGCTTCCTCCGCTCCGCGCTGGAACTGAACCGCGTGGGCAAGGGCGAAATCCTCGCCGCCGAACGCACCGACCCCGACATGGTTCCCGGCATGCGCGTGGCCTCCGCCATCCTTGCCGACGTGGGCGGCGACACCAGCCACGCGGCCATCACCTCCCGCGAACTCGGCATCGCTGCGGTCATCGGCATCCAGAACCCCACGGCCCTTCAGGCTCTGGACGGCCTGGACGTCACCGTGGACGGCACCCGTGGGCGCGTGTACCGCGGCCTGCTCCCGCTGCATGAAGTCGGCGGCGAAATGGACGTGGAAGCCCTGCCCAAGACGAAAACCCGCGTCGGCCTCGTGCTCGCGGACATCGGGCAGGCCCTGTTCCTGTCCCGCCTCCGCAACGTGCCGGACTTTGAAGTGGGCCTGCTGCGCGCCGAATTCATGCTCGGCAACGTGGGCGTGCACCCCGCCGCGCTGGAAGCCTTCGACAACGGCGATCTGGAACGCCTCGTCCAGAAGAAGATCGGCGAACTGGACTCCAAGCTGCGCAAGACCATCCGCGAACAGCTCGATGCGGGCCTCGTGTCGCTGGATCTCCGCCTCCGCGAACACGTCGGCAACATCACCGGCTTCGCGGAAGAGCTGGAAAAGCTCGGCAAAAAGGACGACCTCCGCAACCCCGACGAGATCATGGCCGTATATCGGCGTATGCGTGAAGTCGAAAAGCTGCTGGACGAATACACCGAACGCGCCGCGCGCTTCTACACGACGCTGGAAACGTCCGCGGATCTGGCCGAACACGTCCGCATCATCATGGGCTACGAAACCGAACTGCTGGCCCTCTCCGGCGATTCCCCCGAAGTGAAGGCGCGCCGCGCCGCCATCGAAAAGGAAATCAGCAATCAGGTCAGCTACGCCGCGCTCAACCCTGCGGTGCAGGAAACCATGCGCCAAATCGCCGCGCTGCGTGAAGATGTGGGCGCCCGTTGCGGCCTCGCCAAGGAAATCGCCGCGCTGCGTTCCATCCCCGGCGAAATCGGCACGCTCATCCGCGCCCGCGGCCACAAGAACGGCCACGACCACTACGTACAGACCCTGTCCCAAGGCTTGGCCCTGTTTGCGATGGCCTTCTACGGCAAGCCCATCGTGTACCGCACCACCGACTTTAAGACCAACGAGTACCGCAACCTGCTCGGCGGCAACCTCTTTGAGGATCACGAAGACAACCCGATGCTCGGCTATCGCGGCGTATCCCGCGACATCCACGACTGGGAAATCGAGTCCTTCAAGCTGGCCCGCTCGGCTTACGGCGCGCAAAACCTCCAGCTCATGCTGCCCTTCGTGCGCACGCTGGAACAGGCCCGCGCCATGCGCGGCTACCTCGACACCGTGCACAATCTGCGCAGCGGCGAGGACGGCCTCAAGATCATCCTCATGTCCGAACTGCCTTCCAACGCCATTCTGGCGCGGCAGTTCATCCAGGAGTTCGACGGCTTCTCCATCGGCTCCAACGACATGACCCAGATGGTGCTGGCCACCGACCGCGACAACAGCTCGCTCTCGCACATCTACGACGAGGAAGACCCCGCCGTGGTCTGGGCGATTCTGGTAACCATCTTCTCCGGGCAGAAGTTCGGCAAGAAGGTCGGCTTCTGCGGCCAAGGCGTGGCGAACAGCGAAGTGCTGCGCGGCCTCGTGGCCATCAGCGGCATCACCTCCGCCTCCGTCGTGCCCGATACCTACTACCGCACGAAGCGGGACTTCGCCGCCGTCGAAGCCCTGAACATCCCGGCTTCCGGCCTCGGCAAGTGGCTTGGCGAACAGCATCAGGCCAAGCTGGTCAAGCTGCTTGAAGCCGCTGGAAAGGCCGATGTCGCCAAGCTCGCTTCCGATCCGGCCAAGATCCGTGCGTGGTACGATGCGGAAACCGCCCGTCTGCACGGCGAACTCCGCGACAGCCTCGGCGGAAGCCGCGAAAATGCCGCCCGCAAGGCGCTCAAGGCCTTCCGCGCCACGTTCCACAAGCCGGTCATCTATGCCGCATGGAACTGGGACGAGACCGTCGAGGACGCCCTGCATCAGGCCGGTTTCGCCACCTTTGAAGAACAGGCCGCGGCTCTGGTGGAACAGCGCAAGAAGCTGGCATAACATGAATACGCGCAGGGCGCAGCCCTGCACCTGCTGAGGCGCTGCCTCAGGCTCCGTCGGGCTGCCGCCCGGACCTGCCCGGGGGGAGAGCCTCCCCCCGGACCCCGGCAGTTTCGGAAAAACGACCGTCGGGGGATGTTCCTCAGACGGATCATCCCCCGACGTTTTCTGTTTGGATGGCATTGCTATGGCTGTGCCATAGGAAACGGTTGATGTTTTTTCCTTGAAGCTCCAAGGAATAACCAGCAAAAACCTTAGCCTTGGATTCCGCCAAGGGGAAAGCTGAAGGAAAAGGCTGTATTTTCACCGCACTGCAAAAAGGAAACAACCACATACTATGACAGAGCCGAAAACAAAAAGCGCGGAGCCGAAGCCCCGCGCCCTTCAAGCGTAAGACAAAACCAATTAAACCAATGAGGCGACGTGCAGCCGCTCCACAGCACGCTGGAGAGCGAGATGCGCCCGGAACATATCCGTTTCAGCGGTTTTGGCGGCCAAACGTGCTTCCGCACGTTCCCGGGCTGCGTTGGCGCGGGCGATGTCAATGTCCTCGCCACGTTCGGCCGATTCAGCCAGAATGCTCAGCTTGTTGTCGGAAACCTCAGCAAACCCGCCGGAGACGAACACATGTTCCGTCTTCCCGTCGACGCGGAAATAGAGGTCACCGATGGCCAAAGCGGACAGAAGCGCAACGTGATGCGGCAGGACGCCGAATTCACCTTCGATACCCGGAACACCGACGTAATCCACGGTCTGGCTGACCACAACTTTGTCAGGTGTGACGATTTCGAGCTGAAGCGTGGATTCCATAATCAGGCTCCTAGTTTTCCTGACGCTTCTGGTACTTGGCCAGAGCCATATCAATATCGCCCACCATGTAGAAGTCGTCTTCCGCAAGGTGGTCATAGTCGCCGTTCAGAATGCCCTTGAAAGCCTTGACCGTAGCTTCCAGCTTCACATAGACGCCGGGAGTGCCGGTAAAGGTTTCGGCCACATGGAAAGGCTGCGACAGGAAACGCTGGATACGACGGGCACGGGCCACGACAAGCTTGTCTTCGTCGGACAGCTCGTCCATACCGAGGATGGCGATGATGTCCTGAAGCTCTTTGTACTTCTGCAACACCTGCTGCACACCGCGAGCCACGCTGTAGTGCTCTTCACCCACGACGTTCGGGTCAAGAATACGGGAAGTGGAGTCAAGCGGATCCACGGCGGGGTAAATGCCCAGTTCCGCAATCTGACGGGAAAGCACGAGCGTACCGTCAAGGTGCGAGAAGGTCGTCGCCGGAGCCGGGTCGGTCAAGTCGTCGGCGGGGACGTATACGGCCTGCACCGAGGTGATGGACCCCTTGTTGGTGGAGGTAATACGTTCCTGCAGCGAACCGAGGTCGGTGCCAAGGGTGGGCTGATACCCCACCGCGGAGGGCATACGGCCGAGCAGGGCCGACACTTCCGAACCAGCCTGCGTGAAGCGGAAGATGTTGTCGATGAACAACAGCACGTCCTGATTTTCCTCGTCGCGGAAGTATTCCGCACAGGTGAGGGCGGTCAGGGCCACGCGGGCACGGGCTCCCGGAGGTTCGTTCATCTGGCCGTACACGAGGGCGGCCTTCTCAAGAACGCCCGCGTCCTTCATTTCATGATACAAGTCGTTCCCCTCACGGGTACGTTCGCCAACACCGGCGAACACGGAGATACCGCCGTGCTGCTTCGCGATGTTGTTGATCATTTCCATGAGGATAACGGTCTTGCCCACGCCGGCGCCGCCGAACAGCCCCATCTTGCCGCCCTTCGGGAAGGGGACAAGCAGGTCAACGACCTTGATGCCGGTTTCAAGCAGTTCCACCGAGGTGTTCTGCTCCACGAAGCTCGGAGCCTCGCGGTGGATGGGCAAGTATTTTTCAGCCTTGATGGGGCCCATTTCGTCAACGGGACGGCCCACCACGTTCATGATGCGCCCAAGGGACGCCGAGCCCACCGGGGCCATGATCGGCTTGCCGGTGTCCACGACGTCCATGCCGCGGACGAGGCCTTCAGTCGCGTCCATGGCGATGGTGCGTACAACGTCGTCGCCCAGGTGCTGGGCCACTTCGCAGATCAGATCAGGCGCATCGCTGTTGTTGGGGTTTTTGATTTCCAGAGCGGTCAGGATATTGGGCAAATGACCGTCGGGAAACGCCACGTCAACGACTGCGCCGATGACCTGAACGATTTTGCCGATGTTTTCACTCATAACGATTGCTCGCTCCCTTATTTCAGAGCTTCCGCGCCGCCAACGATGTCAATGAGCTCGTTGGTGATGGATGTCTGGCGCGTCTTGTTGAAGAGCAGCGTCAGGGCACCCACCATTTCGTCGCAATTGCGCGTGGCGTTGTCCATAGCGGACATCCGGGCAGCGTTTTCGCTCGCGGAAGTGTCCAGCAGGCCACGGTATATCTGCACATTGACGAACCGGGGAAGGATTTCGGCAAGGAGCTTCGTCACTTCGGGTTCGTAAGTGTATTCTTCGGACACTCCCTGAGCGGAAGCGCCGTCTGCGGCGGAACCGGCCGCTGCGGGCGCAGCAGCCTCCACCGGCAGCAGGGTCTGAACAAGAGGAACCTGTCTCGCCACGGACACGAACTTGCCATAGATGAGGGTCACCTCGTCCATCGCCTTGTGCGTGTAGCCGCTCACCACATCCTTACCGATAGCGGAAGCAAGGGAGAAGTCGAAGCTGCCCATGACATCCGCATGCGCCGACAGGATTTCATAATCGGTCTTGCGGATAGCGTCGCGCCCTTTTTTGCCCACGCAGATGAACTTGACGGTTTTCCCTTCGGCCGTCTTCGTCCGGGCGGCGTCCAGAGCCTTGGCGATGAGCATGGCGTTGAAGCCGCCGCACAAGCCGCGATCCGAAGTAGCCAGAATGATCACCGAGACATGGCACTCGGCACGGCGCTCAAGAAGCGCATGAGCCGAGCCGTCGGACTTGGCCGCAAGATCGCCGAGCACAGCCTGAAACTTTTCCGCGTAGGGGCGGAAACGCTCAATGCGGGACTGGGCGCCGCGCAGCTTCGCCGAGGCCACCATGTTCATGGCCTTGGTGATCTGCTTGGTCTTGCGAACCCCGACGATCTTCATTTTGACGTCTTTCAACGAAGGCATGCGCTACCGTCCCCTAGGCGTTATAGCCTTTTTTGAACTCAAGGATGGCGTCCTTCAGACGGGCTTCGAGATCGGCGTCCAAGACCTTGCGGGCAACGATGTCGTCCAGGATGTCCGACTTGGCGCTGCGGATGAAGTCAAGGAAGTCACGTTCAAAAGCCTGCACGGAGGCAACCGGCACATCATCCATGAAGCCGCGGGTGGCGGCATACATGGACACGACCTGTTCCTGAGTGGGCATGGGCTGGTACTGGGGCTGCTTCAGCAGTTCCACCAGGCGCGCGCCGCGTTCCAGCTTCTGCTTCGTGGACTTGTCCAGATCGGAACCAAACTGGGCGAAAGCGGCCAGTTCGCGATACTGGGCGAGATCCAGACGCATCGTACCGGCAACCTGCTTCATGGCCTTGATCTGGGCGGAGCCGCCCACACGGGATACCGAAAGGCCCACGTTGATGGCCGGACGGATACCGGCGTTGAAGAGGTTGGGTTCCAGGTACACCTGCCCGTCGGTGATGGAGATCACGTTGGTGGGGATGTACGCGGACACATCGCCGGCCTGCGTTTCGATGATGGGCAGAGCGGTCAGGGAACCGGCCCCCAGGCTGTCGTTCACCTTCGCCGCGCGTTCGAGGAGGCGCGAATGGAGGTAGAAGACGTCGCCCGGGTAGGCTTCACGTCCCGGAGGACGACGGAGCAGCAGGGACATCTGGCGGTAGGCCACGGCCTGCTTGGACAAGTCGTCGTACACGATGAGGGCGTGCTTGCCGTTGTTGCGGTAGTATTCGGCCATGGTGCAACCGGAGTAGGCCGCGATGTACTGCAGCGGGGCCGGCTCGGAAGCGGTAGCCGAAATGATGGTGGTGTATTCCATGGCACCGTGCTTGCGCAGGGTGTCGGCCACGAGCGCGACAGTGGAGCGTTTCTGCCCGATAGCCACATAGAAGCAGTGCACGTCGGAATTCTTCTGGGCAAGGATGGCGTCGATGCAGATGGCGGTCTTGCCGGTCTGACGGTCGCCGATGACCAGTTCGCGCTGCCCGCGGCCGATGGGGGTCATGGCGTCGATGGCCTTGATCCCGGTGACCATGGGTTCGTGCACGCTCTTGCGGGCGATGATGCCGGGAGCCTTCACTTCCACGGCGCCGAATTCGGTGGCTTCAACCGGCCCGAGACCGTCGACGGGCATACCGAGGGGGTTCAGAACACGCCCCATGACGGCATCGCCGATCGGCACGGAGAAGATGCGCCCGGTACGCTTGACCGGATCGCCTTCCTTAATGCCGGTATCTTCACCAAGCAGGGCTACGCCCACGTTGTCTTCTTCCAGGTTGAGCACCATGCCCAACAGCCCGCCGGGGAATTCGAGAAGCTCCATGGACATGGCGTTCTGGACGCCATACACACGGGCGATCCCGTCCCCTACGGAAAGCACTGTGCCGGTTTCGGTGGCATCGACACGCTGCTCGTAGTTCTGGATCTGCTCTTTGATGATCTTGCTGATCTCGCCTGCATTGATATGCATGATCCTATTCACCCCTCTTGATGATGTCTCTGAGGATAGCCAATTGAGCTCGAAGGCTCGCATCCAGCACGTTGTCCCCCACCTGAAGGACGACCCCGCCGAGGATGGAGGGATCCACTTCGAACTTCAGCGCGATCTGTCTGCTGGTTTGCTTTTCGAGTCTGGCAAGGATGCCAGCCTGCTGCTCTTTGCTGAGGCTTACGGCAGTCAGGAGTTTGCCGCGAACAACGCCCCAAGCCTCGTCAAGGAGCTTGCCGAACGCTTCGGCAATCTCTTCAAAAAGAGGGAGACGTTCCTTTTCT
>URTO01000004.1 GCA_900550745.1 uncultured Desulfovibrio sp.
CCACAGCGGAGCAAGACCCAGTCCGGCTACGCAGGCAATGAGGATGATTACGGCGGTACGTTCGTCCCAGGTGGCATACCCTGTTGGCCGCCACCCTCGGCACCTTGTTGACGTGTTTCGCGGTCGTCGGGCTGACGGTGCCGTATCAGTTCGCGGGCGGCGGTGTGCTTGGGCTTGCTTTGATCAGCAATTATGCGTGGGGGATATCCCCGGCATGGGTGCTCAGTATCGGCAACGCCGTCCTGTTGCTGTGGGGCTGGAAGGCGCTGTCCCTCCGGTTCGCGCTCTGGACGTTGTACGTGACGGCCCTGACCAGTGTGGCTATCCCTGCCTTCGAGCTGTTCCAGTATCCGGTTATCGGCAATACCATCCTCGCTGCGCTGCTGGCCGGGGCGGTGGGCGGGGTGGGCTTCGGGATGCTTTTCCGCGTGGGGGCGTCCAGCGGCGGGACGGATGTCGTCGTCATGGTGGCCCGGAAGCGCTGGGGTGTGGATATCGGGTCAATGTCCTTTTATATCAATGTGGTTATCCTCTTCGCGTCCTTTGTGGTCGTGGATATCGAAAAGATCCTCATGGGCGGGCTTTTGCTGTACGTGGAGACGGTGACCATCGATAGGGTATTGAAATCATTCGACAGGCGCAGCCAGGTTTTGATCATCAGCAAGCGCACGCAGAACATCGCGGACTTTATCCTCAAGGAGCTTGATCGTTCGGCGACCGTCATCCCGGCGAAAGGGGCGTATTCTGATCGGCCCCATGACATGCTGCTTGTCGTGCTCACCCGGCGGCAGACAGTGGATTTGCGGCGGTATATCGCGGAAATCGACCCGGAAGCGTTCCTCATTTTCTCCGATGTGACGGAAGTGGTGGGGCTCGGCTTCAAAAACTGGGAGTGAGGCGGTACGGGCGCATGGCGCGCCGAATCAACATGCCGGGCGAGCCGGGGCCGTTTGGTTCCGCCCGTTCCCCCGCTTATCTTCTTCTCGGCGCTCGAAACGTCTCCTCGGACTGCTTTCCCCGAAAGGGAGTGCTTGTGCTTAGGCAGTGCCATGTACTGGATCGCGCACGGCTTTCCCAAAAGGCTGTGTCATAGAAAAAAGTTGATGCTTTATTTCTTGAAATTCCGAAGGAATAATCAATAAAATGTCCCAAGCACTGAGTCCATCACCGGAAAACTGGAGAAAACATCTGTATTTTCACTATACTGTGGAGATAAAACAATCACCTGCTATGCCAGAGCCTTCCAAAAAAGATGGATGCTGTCTATGCGAAGTGCATCAAAATCAGAGAGATAGCTTATCTGACTGAGCTCCAAGACCTTTTTCCATCCTTGCCGCTGTTCCATTCCCTGCCGCCCGCTCGTGTGGCCTCTCCATCTTCCTCCTAGGAGACATTCTTCCGCCGTATCCTGAGGGCGGAACCCGCCGTTACAGTTTCTTCTTGGGATATATTGCGAGCGGGGGAAGCGGCTGAGGGGATGGAAGAAATCCTCTCCAACCTTGGCGCAGGGCATACAGGGAAGCGGGGAGGGCCGCTTGACAGTCCGGAATGTTAGTTATACTAACTCACGCGCTGCGGGGATTCCCTGCCCGCCGGGTTTGCGGGGGGCCCTCCGTCAGCTTGCAATGTCAGGACTCCCCGCACGGCTCCCCGCCGGGCGGAGAGGGCAAAACGTTTTTCTTTCAGGATGGGCGGCATGACGGCGAAACCGGGTACCACTTCCACGGCGGATCGCATCCTTGATGCGGCCATCGGGCTCATGAATACGAAAGGCTACAACCCCGTGTCGGTACGGGAAATCGCCAAGGCCGTCGGCCTCAGCGAGATGACCGTGTTCCGGCATTTCCCTTCCAAGTACGCCATGCTGATGGCGGCCATGCGCCGGGCGCCGTATGCGGAAATGATCGAGGACGTCTTCACCACGCATGTCCGCTGGGAGCTTGAGCACGACCTGCGCCATTTCATGCGCCGCTACATGGACATCGCCGAGCAGCGGATCGGCATCTGGCGGATTTATTTCAGCGCCATCGGGCAGATCGACGAGCACAGCACGGAGCTGGTCAGCGACGTCACCTCGTTCCGCGAGCGCCTGCGGGCGTATTTCGAGGAGATGATCCGGCGCGGGCACATCCGGCAGCTGGACAGCCTGTATGTTTCCTCGCTGTTCTGGAACCTCATTTTCGGCTTCGTCATGACGCTGGTGATCGGGCGCAAGCGCCCGGGGCTGGTCCGGGACGAATACATCGAAAACGCGGTGTCCGTATTCATCGGCGGCGTTGCCCCGAAGGAAGGCGAAGCATGGCGGTAAGCGTCAGAAAGCCCGTGCTGTATGCGTTCGGCGTGGTTTTGTGCGCGGGGATCATCGGCGGCATCTGGCTGTGGTACCGCACCCACTGCGTCCTGATCACCAACGACTCCCGCATCGAGGGGACGCTCGTCAGCGTGGCTTCCCGCCTGTCCGACCGGGTGGTGCAGGTCATGGTGAACGAGGGCGACACGGTGCACAAGGGGCAGGGGCTCGTGCGCATCGACAGCCGCAGCGTCATGGCCCGCAAAGCCAAGGCCGAGGCCGCGCTCGAGCTTGCCAAGGCCCGCTGGGAGGACGCCAAGGCCGGGTTCCGGCGGCAGGAGATCATGGCGGCGCAGGCCCATCTGGATCAGGCGCAGGCCATGCTGGAGCGGGCGGGGCGCGACTTCCGGCGCATGGAGCAGCTTGCCCGCAACGACGGCGGGGTGACGCAGGCCGACCGGGACGCCGCCAGTTCCGCCTACCGTGCGGCGCAGGCCAACGTCGCCGCCGCGCAGGAGGAGCTTGCCCTCAAGAAGGAAGGCTCGCGCCCGGAAGTCATCCGGGCCGCCGAAGCGCAGGTCATGCAGGCGCAGGCCGAACTCGACGAGATCAACGTGCTGTGCCAGGACAGCGTGATCCCTTCCCCGGTCAACGGCGTCGTGGCCCAGAAGCTCGTGAGCGCCGGGGAACTGGTGGCGGCGGGGCAGAAGCTGTTTACGCTCGTCAATACCGACGACATCTGGCTCAACGCCCGCATCGAGGAAACCCGCATCGGGCAGATCCGCGTGGGGCAGGACGTGACGTTCACCATCGACGGCTATCCGGGCCGCACCTTCTCCGGGCGCATCTATGAGATCAACCCGGCGGCGTGCTCCGTGTTTTCCCTGATTTCCACCGAAAACGTCGCGGGCTACTTCACCAAGATCATGCAGCGCGTCCCGGTGAAGATTTCCCTGCCGCGCCTCGACAGCCCGGAAACGGACCCCGGCGAGCCCGAGGTGGTGTTCCGCATCGGGATGCAGGGAACCATTGAAATCCAGCTCTAACGCGGCGGCCCGGAAGGTGATGCCATGCCTGTTTCCCTGATTGCGGCGGGGGACGCCCTCGCCCGTTTCTTCGCCGCGCCGGAAATCGGCTCGGTCCCGCACCGGAGCGCCCGGCAGGGCATCCTGATCCTTGTGGCCTTCATCGGCGGGATGCTGCCGATTTCCAACATGGCCATGCTCAGCTCGGCCTATCTGGCGCTTTCCGGCGACTTCAACGCGGATCTCATCGACCTCGGGCGGCTGGCGCTCGGCAACCTCCTGATCATGGGGCTGGTGCAGCCGCTGGTAAACCACATCCATGCCGGGCTCGGCCTGCGCGGGGCGCTCTTCCTCGCGCTCTGCGTGGTGTCCGTGGCCGGGGTGGGGGCGGCCTCTTCCGGCTCGCTCACCGAGATGACCCTGTGGTACGCGCTGGCGGGGTTCGGGGGAGGGCTGTTCCTGAGCCTTTCCGCGCGCATCCTGTTTGTGGTCGTGCCCCCGGAATCGCGCAGGCTCATGATGGCGATCTGGAGCTTCTTCATCGGGTTCGGGTCCAACCTGAGCCCGCTGCTCGGCGGGTTCCTTGTGGAGTTCCTGACGTGGCACTCCCTGTTCCTGCTCTCGCCCGTGGTGGCGCTGCCGTGCCTTGTGATCCTCTTCTTCCTGCTGCCGGACAGCCGCCCCGCCGGGATGCCGCCGTTCGACTGGTGCTCGTTCGCCTTCCTCGTCGCCTTCGCCGTGCCGACGCTCATCGTCGTGTGCTACGGGCAGACCTTCGGCTGGAACTCCTCGTTCATCCTGATCATGATCTTCTGCGCCGTCTCCGCGCTGTTCCTGTTCCTCGTCTCCTGCCTCAGCGCCGAGGCCCCGCTCCTGCACCTGCGCAACCTGCGCATCAAGGGCGTGGGGCTGGCGGTCATGGCGGCGCTCCTGCTCGTGATCAGCCATGTGGGGATGCGCATCCAGATGATCCTGTTCATGCGCAACGTGCTCGGCTACCCGCCGTCGGAGATCGGGCTCATGTTCCTGCTGCCGCTGTGCGTGTTCGTGCTGACGGTCGTCCCGACGGGCATCATGGTCGCCACGCACGGCAACCCCAAGCCCTTCCTCCTGACCGGGATCGCCTGCATCGCCGGGGCCGGGCTCCTGCTCTCGCGGCTCGACGCCAACGCGGACTGGTGGCACATGGCGGTGCCGCTGGCCCTGCGGAGCTTCGGCTATGCGATGGGCAGCGCCTCGGCCACGCCCTTCCTGCTGCGCAACGTCCCGCCGGAGAAGCAGCCGCAGACGCTCCCGGCCATCAACAGCGTGCGTTTCTTCAGCATGTGCGTGTGCATGGGGTCGATCACCACCCTAAGCGTGCTCCTCAACAAGTGGTATTTCGCCCTCATCGCCGCGCAGGTGACGCAGGGCTCCTCGGCGGCTTCGGCTTCCATCTCGCGCTGGTCGGCGCTGTTCGCCGGGCAGGGGCTCTCGCCCTCCCAGTCCCGGCACGACGCGCTCCTCATCGTGTCCTCATCCATCAAAAAGCAGGCGTCCGTGTTTACCTTCGATCATCTCTTCCTCATCCTGTCGCTGGTGGCGTGCGTGGCTTTCGTGTGCGCCCTCCTGAGCCGCCGCGTGGACCCGCACCCCCATGCCGTGCGCGCCCATGCCCGGAATAGCCTGTCCCGCCTGTGGGCCGCCGTCCGGTCGCGGCTGCCGCGTCCCGCCTTCCCGCTGGCGGGGCTGCTCCTGTGCTGCCTGCTGGCGGCGGGGTGCACCCTCGGGCCGGACTACAAGCGCCCGGATCTGGATCTGCCCGCCGCTTCCGTTGCGGCGGACGAGCCCGGCGCGCTGTTCACCCGCGAACGCTGGTGGGAAGTCTTCCATGACGACGCCCTGAACCGCCTTGAGGAGGCGGCCCTCGCGCACAACAGCAATCTGGCGCAGGCGATGGCCCGGGTCGAGGAGGCAAGCGCGGCGGCGGGCGTCGCCTTTGCGGATCGCCTGCCTGCCGTGGGCCTGCGGAGTCAGGACGGCAAGCGCCTGATGACGGAAGGGGAGGAGCTCACGCACCACTACGCCTCGCGGACGCAGGAGGCGTACAAGGCGGTCGGGTTCCTGAGCTTCGAGCTTGATCTGTGGGGCAAGTACCGCCGTCTGGACGAGGCAGCCCGCGCCGAGCTGCTGTCGACCGAAGCCGCCCGCGACACGATCCGGCTGGCGGTGGCCTCGGAAACCGCGCTGGCGTATTTCCAGCTCCGCACCTTGCAGGAGCAGGAACGGATCGCCGCCGACATGCTCAAGTCCTACGAGCGGACGTGCAAGGTCTATGAGACGCGCTACCGCCTCGGGCAGTCGCCGGAAACCACGCTGCGGCGGTTCGCGGCGGAACGCGACAAGACGCAGGCGCAATTGTATGATCTGGAGGAACGGCGCATCCGCTGCGAAGGCGCGCTTGCCGTGCTCGCGGGGTTCAGCCCCGCCGGGATCGTGGACGGGGCGGGGCGGGCCTTTCAGGAAGGCCGGACGCTCGGCGAACTGGCACCGCCGCCGGACGTGCCTTCGGGCATCCCTTCGGATCTGCTCCAGCGCCGCCCGGACGTCCGCTCCGCCGAAGGCCGCCTCATGGCTGCCAACGCCCGCATCGGCGCGGCGCGCGCGGCGTTCTTCCCGTCCTTCTCGCTGACGGCGGAGGGGGGCTACTCCTCGACGCATCTGGATCGGGTATTCCTCGATCCGGCGCGGATATGGAGCATCATGGGCGGGCTGGCGCAGCCGCTGTTCGAGGGCGGCAGGCTCACGGCGAAGCAGCGCATGGCGGAGGCCAAATACGAGGAAGCGCGGGCGGCCTATGTGGGGAGCGTACAGAACGCCTTCACGGAGACGCGCGACGCCCTCGCCGGGAACCGCATCAGCCGCAAGGCGCTCGCCGCCTGCACGGAGCGGGTGAAGGAACTTGCGCGCAGCAACGAGATCATGGAAAAGCAGTATGATGCTGGCCTGAGCAGCGTTATGGACCTGCTCGACGTGCGCCGTCAGCTCTTGGCCGCCCGGCAGGAACAGGCCGAGGCGCGCCGCCGCCAGCTCGCCGCCGTGGTCGGGCTGTGCAAGGCGCTCGGCGGGGGCTGGACGGAAGCGAAGGGGTTTGAATGAGGCATCGGGGAAGGGAACCCTTCGGAGGGGATTCCCTTTCCCCTCCCGGACCAGCCTGCCTGCGCCTTCCGCCGCACGGGGCTTCCGTTCCGTTGCCGTCCCGGAATGTCCCGCCGGGGATGCGCCTTCCCGTGGGCTTTCGGCCGGGGAGGGGGCGGGCCACCGGGTTCCGGGGAACGGGAACGTTCCGGCGTGGAAGGGTAGCGGCCCGCGTAGGGGGAGGCTCTATCTGTCGAGGTTCAGGAAGATGGTCTTGGTTTCGGTGTACTGGTCGTGGGATTCGCGGCCCTTGTCCTTGCCGCCGAACCCGGAGAGCTTGTAGCCGCCGAAGGGCGTGGTGTTGTCGCCCTCGCTGAAGCAGTTGACGGAGACGGTGCCCGCCTTGAGCGCGCGGGCGTACTTGTGGGCCTTGGTGACGTCCTCGGTGAACAGGGTGGCCTGCAAGCCGTATGCGGTGGCGTTGGCGAGCCCTACGGCTTCCTCGTCGCTGTCGGCGGGGAGGATGGCGGTGACGGGGCCGAAGATTTCCTCACGGACGATGGTCATGTCCGGGGTCACGCCGTCGAAGATGGTGGGCGGGATGAACAGCCCGCTGCCGATGGTGAGGGGCGCGCCGCCGGTGAGGACATGCCCTCCTTCGGCCTTGCCCTTCTCGATGTAGCCCATGATGGTCCTGAACTGGCCTTCGCTTACGATGGAGCCGAGGTTGTTCTCGGGATCGAGCGGGTCGCCGATGCGCCAGTTTCCAAGCTCGGCGAGCAAGGCTTCGGTGAAGGCGTCCTTGCGCTTGCGGGGCACGATGATCCGGGAGTTGGCGGTGCAGTTTTCGCCCATGTTCCAGAAGGCGGCAGCTGCGGCCTGCGCGGCGACGGCGGCGTAGTCGGTCACGTCGTCGAGCACCACGAAGGGGCTCTTGCCGCCGAGTTCCAGCACGATGCGCTTGAGGTTGCTCCGGGCGGCGTATTCAAGGAAGCGACGGCCCACTTCGGTGGAGCCGGTGAAGGACACCACGTCCACGCCGGGGTGCAGCCCGAGCGCCTCGCCCACGGAGGAGCCGGGGCCCGTGATCACGTTGAACACGCCTTCGGGGATGCCCGCTTCGGCGGCGAACTCCGCGAGCTTCAGGGTGGAGAGCGAGGTGACGCTGGCGGGCTTGAGGATGACGCTGTTGCCTTCGGCAAGGGCGGGACCGAGCTTCCAGCCCACCATCATGAGCGGGAAGTTCCACGGCAGGACGCAGGCGACCACGCCGGCGGGCTCGCGCACGATGAGCCCCAGCCTGCCGTCCCCGGAGGGGGAGATGCCGCCGTACTGCTTGTCCGCGCATTCGGCGTGCCATTCGAGGCACTCGATGGTTTCCGGCAGGTCCGTGAGCAGGCATTCGCGGACGGGCTTCCCGCTGTCCAGCGATTCGAGGACAGCCAGCTCGACCTGATGCTTTTCGATGAGCCCGATGAAGCGCATGAGGATTTTCTTGCGCTCGGAAGGATGCATACGCGACCAGACCCCGCTTTCAAAAGCCTTGCGCGCCGCGGCGACGGCCTTGTCGACGTCTTCGCGCCCGCAGGAGGCGACCCGGGCGATTTCCTTGCCCGTCGCGGGGTTGACGGTCGGCATTGTCTCGCCGGAGAGGGCGGGGGCGAATGTCCCGCCGATAAAGGCTTCGGTCGGGTAGGACAGGTTCGCGGCAATCCGTTCATAGTCGGCGTGGGACAGCAATGTCATGGCGGCATCTCCTTAATCGTTTGAGTGGCTTTTCAGATCCAGGGGCCGGAGGGCGGTGCGGCGCGCGCTTCCCGCCTGCCGGTTCCGCAAAACTCCCCGCCGAAAGGCGGCGGAGGGGTTCGCTGTTGATGGTTGCCCGCCCGGCCGGAACCGGCGCAGGAAAAACGCGGCGGCCAATCCCTTGGGAGCATATGCCCGAGGGGTGAGGCCGCATCCCTCTGTCCGGGCCGTTCCGGAACGGGGCTCCCTCCTTGCTTTATTCCTTATGATACGGTCCGTTGGGGACAGCCTTGAACGTCTTCCGGCAGGGGGCGGGTACTTCCCGGCAGCCTTCCCTCCGGCCCGCACCGGAACGGATGCCTTCCGCGCGGCCCCGCCAGCCGAAAGCCTTGGGAAGGGAGAGGGTCCGGGAGGGGAACCTGTGCGGGGGCTTCCCGCTCTCCCAAAAGGCTCCCCCCGGCACGTTTCCCCTAACCTTCCGCCACGGCTACCAGGAAACGAACCCGTTCTTCAGCTTGTCGTTCTCTTCCACGATAAGGTGGTTGAACCCGGTGATGTGGACGTCCGAGCAGGACACGTAGGGGACGATCGCGGACACGCCGCCCAGCGTGGTTTCCCGCAGCCCCCTGGCGTGGAACGCGCCGCCGCAGACGCTTTTCTGGACGAAGGTTTCCTCAAGCCCGATGAGGCCCCGGAAGTACCGCTGCGCAAGGCGGGTGGACGTGCCGGTCCCGCAGGGGGAGATGTCGGCCTGCGCGTCCCCGAAGATGCACTGGGCCAGATAGCCGCCGTCCTCTTCCGGGGCGTTCTGGCAGAAGAGTACTTGATCAAGGTAGTTGATCGCCGGGTTCGTCGGGTGGGCCACCTTGATGACCTTGTTGGCGGCGGCGAGGATGTCCTTGCTGAGGCTGCGCAGGAGGTTGACCGTGTCCTTGGTGATGGTCAGGCCGAGGGACCGCACGTCCGCCAGCACGAAGAAGTTGCCGCCGTACCCGATGTCCACGGAAACGTCGCCGTATCCGGCCAGATCGATGTGCAGATCCTTGCGGTACAGGAAGGCCGGGACGTTCTCCAGATTGATGCTGGCGACCATGTGGTTTTCCCACTTCACATAGACCGTCACCAGCCCGGTGGGGGTTTCGAGGACGATCTTGGTTTCGGGTTCCACGCGCTTGACCATGCCCGTCTCCACGAGGACCTTGGCAACGGAGAGCGTCCCCGCGCCGCACATGGGCTGATAGGTCAGCGCATCTATATAGAATACACCATAGTCCGCCTCGGGCGAGCAGGGCTCGGTCAGGATGGCCCCGACGAGGGACAGGAACCCGCGCGGTTGCTGCATGATGCAGGTGCGCAGCCAGTCGTGGTTTTGGCGCATGTCTTCCATTTTTTCAGCCACGGAAGCGCCCTTGAGCGGAGGGATGCCGCCGGTGACGACGCGGATCGGGGTGCCTGTGGTGTGGGCGTCCACAACAAAGATAGACTGGGATGCAAGCATAATAGGCTCCTTGAAGAATGGAAATGAGCGTGTGCGCCTAACTCAGGCGCTTGCGGATGGCGAACGAGGCCGGGGTCTTGCCGAGGCCGCCGAGAGTGCAGCGCAGATCGAGGGGAAGCATGAGCCCCACGTCGTAGACGGCGGCGATGGTCTCGTCGAGCGGGATGACCTTGTCGAAGCCCGCCAGCGCCATGTTGGCGCAGGCCACGGCGTTGAAGCCGCACATGATGTTCTTGCCGAGGCAGGGCACTTCCACGCGGTTCGCCACGGGGTCGCAGGCGAGGCCGGTGATGTTCTGGAGGGCCATCGAAGCGGCGTCGAGGCACTGGGCCACGGTCCCGCCGAGCATGAGCGCCACGCCCGCGGCGGCCATGCCGGAGCCTGCGCCGCACTCGACCTGACACCCGGCGACTTCGGCGGCGAAGGTCGCGGACTCCGCGATGAACACGCCGATGAGCCCGGCGGCGAGCATGGCCTTGACGATCTCCTCGCGCGGCAGTCCCAGCGTGCGGCCCACGCCGATCAGCGTGCCGGGCAGCCCGCCGCACGATCCGGCGGTCGGCGCGGCGACGATGACGCCCATCGCGCTCTTCACTTCCATGATCGCGGTGATGTACTTGGTGACGTTGTTGAACAGGTCGCTGGGCAGGAGCGTCTTGTTCCGCTGGCCGGAGTCGATCAGGTGCGCCTGCGGGCCGAGGATGCGGTCGGCGTACTCTGTCCCGGCAAGCCCGTCCTCGACGGCCTTTTCCATGATGCCGACCAATCGGCTCATCTTATTGAAAATATCCTCTTCGGTGGTATTTCCGCGCACGCTCTCGTAGTGGGCGGCAAGCTCCCACAACGGCCTGTCGCCCTGCTTGGCGTATTCAAGGAGCCCGGCGGCGTTGGAGAAGGGGACGGAACAGCCCCCCCATGAACGCGTGGGTAGGATGGGATCGAGGACGATGCACCCGGCCACGCCGGGCAGTGCCCGCAGACGGGCCATGGTTTCCGCATCAAGCGCGGAGGCGCATTTGAGGTTGATGAGCAGGCGCGTGCCGTCGCTTTCCGTCCGCAGTTCGTCGGAGGATGTCACGGCCTTTACAGACGCGGCGGCCTGTTCGAGGGGGACGGCCCCCGCGTCCATGAGCAGCAGGTATTCATAGTAGCCGCCCTCGATGCTCACGGGGAAGCCCTCGAAACGCTGCATCTCCACCATACCGCCGCCCACGGAAACGGCTTCCCAGTGAAGGGTGCGCCCGTCGCCGCCGGTTGCGGTGATGCGGTAGTTGTTGGGATGGGTGGCCCCGTAGTCGAGGATGGAGAAGGTCACCTCGACGCCCTCGCGCTCGGCGATGGCGCAGGCATCGGGGACGCGGGGATCGGTCAGGTCAATGTCAAGGAGCCCGCTGACGAATCCGATGTCCGAACCATGCCCGTGGTAGGATTCGGCCAGTGAGCCGTTGACGTCGAATTCGACGAGGACGCTGCGGACGGCCCCGCCGAGGGACTGGCGGACAAGGGCGCCTATGCGGGCTGCGCCGGCGACGTGGGAACTGGAAGGGCCGCGCATGACGGGGCCGATGACGTCATTGAACAGGCTTGCGGGAAGTTTTGCCATAATGATTCCTTAAAGTAGTGCTTGAAAAAAAGGGCGGGGCACGTTGAGGCCCCGCCCTGTAGGGTTACATGAGGCCGGGGAGGGAACCTGCGAACATATTCAGGATAAGGAGGACGGCAAGCCCCACGACGCCGGAGATCAGCGTGGGGATGGGGTAGACGAGGAATGCCTGCTTGGTGCTCAGGCCGGACATCTTGCAGATGGTCCAGAAACCGGAGTCGTTGGGCAGGCCGAGGCCGATGCCGCCGCAGCAGATGGCGAGGCCCACGAGGACGGGGGAGGCGCCGAGCTGGGAAGTGACCGGGGCGAGCACGGCGGAGGCCGTCACGATGGAAACCGTAATGGAGCCGAGGCCGATGCGCAAGCACTGGCTCATGAGGAAGCCGAGCAGGATGACCGGGATGCTCCAGCTCTGCATGACATTGACGATGGCGGTGCTGATGCCGCTCGCACCTATGACGGCCCCGAACGCGCCGCCCGCGCCGATGATGGCGAGGATGGAGCCCACGGATTCCGCGCCGCGCGAAACCACGGTGTCAAAAGGTTCGGGCAGGTGGTCGCGCAGGGCGAAGTACGCCACGAACACGGTGATCATCAGTACGATGTTGGTGTTGCCGAAGAAGGAGACGATGCGGCTGGCGGAAGAGGCTGGATCAAGGAAGGCGTTCAGCGTGTTGGCGATGAAAATCAGCACGATGGGCAGGAAGATGATGGCGATGCCGAGTGCGCCGCTGGGGTGATTCTTTTTGGCGAGGGCCTGTTCCACGAGAGCGGCGTCGGGATCTTCGTCCGTGAGGAAAATGGGGGACTTCCTGCCGAGGAACTTGCCGTACAGCACGCCGCCGATGAGCGAGGCGGGCAGGGCGATGAGCGCGCCGTAGACGATGAACCAGCCGATGTCAGCGCCCATGTTCCCGGCGACGGCCACGGGGCCGGGGGTGGGGATGACGAGGGCGTGCGTGCAGGTGAGGCCGACGACGAGGGCCGTGACCAGCGTGTTGAGGGCCAGCTTGCCTTCTCGGGACATTTCGCGGATGAGGCCGATGAGGATGACGAAGGCCGCGTCGAAGAACACCGGGATGGAGATGATGTAGCCGGTGAGGTTCAGGGCCAGCGCGGATTTCTCGCGCCCGCACAGCCGCAGCATGGTGTTGGCGATTTCGCGGGTACACCCGGATTCATGGAGCACCTGCCCCATGGCGACGCCGAGCAGGATGATGATGCCGATGTCGCCCATCGTATCCCCGAAGCCCTTGCAGGACGTCTTGATGATGGCCATCGGGTCAAGGCCGGAGCATACGCCCATCAGCAGGCAGCCGATGAACAGCGAGAGGAACGGGTGCAGTTTGAATTTGATGACCAGCGCCAAGACGACCGAGATGGACACAAGAAAGGCCAGGATGAGCGAGAGGTTACCGTCCATGAGGGGCTCCTGTGAAAAGGTTTGGATCCGGGAAGGACATCCTGCCGTGGGGAGGCAGGGGGCCGGGACTGTAAGGGGTTCTTTGCCGTCGATGTATCCGCCGGAGGTCGCGGGGGATGCGCCTCCGGCGGAAGGCCTGATGAAAACGCGGGGGAAGCGCTTCCGACTTGGCCTGCGGAGTACGCGGGGAACGCGCCTCCGGCTGACGGTTCAGGTACTCCGGGGGGAATGGAATACCCGCCCGCCGACGGCGCGCCGTGGTTCCCGTGGGGTGGAAACCGGGGCGCGGACCGTGGCGGGAAAAAGAAATCCCGAACGTTTATGAGAGATTACGGCCTGACGGCTATAATCCTTCAGGCGGAATGGACATGGAGGCCAGTTCTTCCAGCGGAAGCGGGAAGAGGGGCGGCTGCGCGTGGTAGGGCGGCAGCGTCTCGATGGGCAGGCCGTGCGCGTGGGCGATCATTTCGGCTACGGCGGCGGAACACATCCGGCCCTGACAGGTGCCCATGCCCGGGCGGGCCTGCGACTTGAGCCCGTCGGGGGAGTAGCACCCGGCCTCGATGGTCCGGCGCAGTTCCCCTGCGGTCAGTTCCTCGCAGCGGCACACCACGGCGTCGTCGGCGGGCAGGAGGGCCGACGGGGAGGGCGCGAAAAAGGTTTCCATGAACGGCTGCATGGCGTCGCAACGGTACAGCCGGAACAGCGCGGCCTTTGCCAGGCTGTCCCGCGTTTCCAGCGTCAGCGCGCCGAGCTCGCGGCAGATGTCGAGGGTCACGGCCTCGCCGCTGGCGATGGCGGCGTCGGCTCCGCGCACGCCCGCGCTGTCGCCAGCGACCCGGATGCCGCAGACGTTGGTCTTGCCCCATACGTCCGTCTCGACGTGCCAGTAACGCTGGCGGGGGTTCCACGCATGGCGGCAGCGGGCAAGGCGGGTGATGCGGGTTTCCGGGACAACCCCCTCATGCAGGAGCACGGCGGTCCCTTGCAGGGACTTGCGCTTGCCGAAGCTGGTGAAGTCCACGGTCAGCGTTTCGCCGTCCCTGCGGATGGAAACGTCCTTGGCGGCGGGGTGGCAGGGCGCGCCGAAGAAGGTGCGCAGGCCCATGCCCATGCCGTGCAGCAGGTACTGCGGGCGCAGGAGCGCGCCGGGCATACGCAGCGCGGCCTTGAACAGGCTGGCGGGGCTGCCCGTCAGCGCGACGCCCGCGATGGGGGTGCCGAAATGCTTCAGGTGCACGACGGTCTGGAGGATGAGCGGGCCGTTGCCGCACAGCACGACCGGGCCTTCGGGCAGCATGGAGGCGGACTTGAGCAGCACGTCGGCGGCCCCGGCACCGAGCACGCCCGGCAGGGTCCAGCCCGGCAGGGGCACGGGGCGCTCCATAGCGCCGGTGGCGATGAGGATCTGCCGCGCCTGCATGACGTGGCTCGTCCCCTGATGGCTGACATAGGCCCGGCCCGGGGCAAGGTGCCAGACGTTCGCGCCGCCGAGGAAGGTGGCGGGGGACTGGCGGAATTCGCGGACGAGGGCTTCGCCGCGCGCGTAATCGGCCCCGATTTCCTTGCGTTTGTCGGCGGAGGCGGAACCGGCGCTGCGGAAGATCTGGCCTCCGGGCTCGGCCTGCCGGTCAAGGACGAGGACGGAAAGCCCGTGCCGCGTGGCCTGCAACGCCGCGCTCATGCCCGCGGGCCCGGCCCCGATAATGACGATATCCCATTGCGTACGCATCACTTGTTCTCCTCTGTCCTGAAGGAAGGCGCTCCGGACTGCCGTTTCACCGACATGCCTTCCCGCACGGGGATGAGGCAGGACTGCTGGTTCGGGACGCCGTCGATCTCCATGAGGCATTCGTAACAGACGCCCATGTGGCAGTACGGGCCGCGCCCGTCGTGCTTGCGGGCCGTGGTGCGGGTTTCGCCGCCCGCCCGGTCGAGGACCGCCGCCGCAACGGTCGTGCCTTCCTCAACCTGTATGGCCTCGCCTTCAAAGGTGATGGTGACCAGTGCGCGCTGGGGGGGAAAAACGGACTTGAACATGAAAAAACCTCTCTCCTGCGCTGTCGTTTCCGTGCCGGAACCGGCTGCGGCTGCTTGTCTGCGGGACATCCCTCGGCCTGCTGCCAAGGAAGGGGAATCCCTGAAGGGGGAACCCACCTTTCCGGGCGGCCTTCCGCCGTCCCTTGCCCCGTTTCCCTTGCGGGCGGCCTGCGGTGCTTTCCGGAAGGCCCGCTTTCCGCCGGGGGGGGACGGCCTCCGGCAAGGGCCTGCCGGACGGCGGCCTTCGCAGGGGCTGAAGGTTCGCTTTCCGGGCCGGTTCACAGTGCGGGCTTTTCCGGCTGGCCCGTCTCGGGAGCCATGCCCGTTTCCGGGCTGCCTGCGGGACCGTTCCCGCCGTCCCGATCAGGCCGACGGAAGCGACGGCGGGTTCATGCCGAACCGGTCGATGCACAGGGGGGCGAGATCGACCAGCGGGGTTTCGCCGCGCAGCATCTGGGACACGAGCTTGCCCGTGATGAGGGACAGGCCGATGCCGTTGCCTTCATGCCCGGCGGCCACATACACGCCCTCCACGTGGGTGGGGGAGATGATGGGCTTGCCGTCCGGGGAGGCGGGGCGGACGCCCGCGTAGGCCCGGATGAGCTTTACGCCGCTGAAGGACGGGAAAAAATGCTTGGCGCGCTGCGCTATGGCCTGCATCACGGCGGGGTGGGGCGTCGTGTCCATGCCGACGAAGCGGCGGCTGCTGCCGATGAGCACCGTGCCCGCCGCGGACGGCTCAAGCACCATCGCCACGCCGAACTGCTCCATTTCCGGGGTCACGCCGGGGCGCTTCTTGCCGCTCTTGGCCGCCAGATAGCCGAATTCCGCGTAGTTCTTGCTCACAAGCCCGTCGAGGCGCTCGGTGACGAGGATCTGCCCCTGCCGGGGGCGGATCGGGACTTTCACGCCCACCATGTCGCCGAGGCCGGGGGTCCAGACGCCGGAGGCCAGCACCACTTTCTTGGTGGCGATGCTGCCGCTGCTGGTTTCCACGCTCTGCACCGCGCCGTTCTTGACCGTGATCCCGGTGACGGCTGTGCGGTTGAAGGCTTTCGCACCTTTCTGGCGGGCCAGCTCCGCGAGGCCGAAGCACAGGCGCATGGGGTTGAGCTTGGCGTCGCCGTTGAAGTTGAGGCAGGCGATGACCTTGTCGGAGACGTGCGGCTCGTGGCGGAGCAGTTCGTCGCGGTCCCAGAAGGTCACGTCCACGCCTTCGTTCTTCTTGCCTTCATAGTTGGCGAGCACGGTTTCCATGTCCCGCTCGTCGTCGACCAGCAGGCCGAGGCCTTCGGGCTCGAATTCGATGTCGCAGGGCAGCTCGCGGCTGATTTCCGGGAACATGTCCTGCCCGATCTTGCAGAACTGGCTGAAGTAGCCGGGCGCGCTGTCGTAGGTCACGGCGTGGCCGTCGCAGCGGCGGCTGGAGCCCCATGCGTATTCGCCGCGCTCGACGAGCGCCACGTCCGCGCCGTCACGGGCGAGGTAGCAGGCGACGGCGGTCCCTACGGCTCCGCCCCCTATGACGACGATTTCCGCGTTTTCGTGTTTGTTCATCGTTCGTTCCTTTGGCCTTTCAGCGGCGGGAGGCTTGCCGGGCGGTTTCCAGCCCGGCGCGGGGGCCCTCCGGCGGCGCGCCCGGGGGCCGGAGCCTGCCGGGGCGGTCGGGGAGGGCTCCCCATTCGGGGGATTTAGGCGAAGTTGGTCTTGCCGAGCAGTTCGTCGAGCTGGGCCTTCACGCCTTCGGAAATGGGCTGGCGGGGCAGGCGGAGCGTGCCGGTGCCGAAGCCGCGCTGCTTGAGGATGTACTTCACGATCTGCCACAGCTCGCCGGTTTCCTCGGTGAGGCGGAGCAGGGGGAGGATCTGGCGGTACAGCGCGCGGGCTTCCTCAAGCTTGCCCTGATTGACGATGAGGTCGTAGAGGCGGGCGGACTGGGCCGGGGCGACGTTGGCGAGGACGCAGACCCACGCCTTCGCGCCCATGACGAAGCTCTCGTAGGCGAGGCTCTCGCAGCCGCAGAAGATCACGAGGCGGTCGGCCAGCTCGTCCACGGCGCGGGTGAGGCGCATGATGTCGCCGGTGGATTCCTTCAGGAAGCCCATGTGCGGCAGATCAGCGATTTTGTCCAGCGTTTCTGGGAGGATGTTGACGCCGCTGCTGCCGGGGTTGTTGTAGATCATCACCGGCAGGGCGACGTTTTCGGAGATGTGCTTGTAGAAGGCGTAGATTTCGTCCTGGCTGGGATGCAGGCCGGGAGGGGGGAGGATCATGACGCCGTCGGCGCCGATGGAGGCGGCGTGTTTGGCGACTTCGAGGGTGACGTCCACGTTGGTGGACACCGCGCCGATGATGACCGGAACGCGCCCGGCCACTTCCTTCATGGCGAATTCGGCGAAGGCCTTGCGTTCTTCAAGGGTCAGCGCGGAAAATTCGCCGGTCGCGCCGAGGGGGAGCAGGCCGTGCACGCCGGATTCGATGAGCCAGTTGATGTGCTTGGCGCAGGCGGCGTAGTCGATCTCGCCGTTTTCCTGAAAGTGGGTGACGGTGACGGCGAAAATGCCGTGGATCTGTTTCATGAAGAACACCTCATTGTGTTGGTTGCGGCGGATTCCGCGCGCCGGCTCCGCGATGCGGGCGGCGCTGGCCGCCGTTGTCCGTTGCGGAAGCCGGGAGCCGGAGGGCGCGGATTCCGTGTTGCGTTGGTTGCTACGGATTCTTCACTGACAGCAAGGAAAATGCCAAAACGGGACGGTTTCCCTATCGTATGAGAATCGTTTGGAAAGAGGAAACCTTTTTTGGCGGACGGCAAAACCGTGTCCGAAAAGGCATGATTTGAGTGTTGCGTTTCGCTCCACTTTTTTCTAAAAGGGCGTTCAAGTGTAGCGATACACGACAGGTGGACACCGGCGCGCTACACCTGGAGCGTCCGTTACGCTCCGCCGCCGCGCCGCCCCCGCCCTTGGGACGCCGTTTCTTTGAGTTTGTCCCGCGGGGCGTCCTTGTTGCGCCGCCCCGTCCGTGGGACGCCGCACGGGGCAGAAGCCCCGCAGGGCGATCATCGCCCGCTGGCCCGCCTTTGGGACGCCGCTGTCCAATACGGCGTTGAATGCTTCAGCCGTCGGCGCCGTCCGCGTCTACGGGGCGCCGCCCCGTTTTCCCCTTTTCGCCCGGACTTCCGGAGGCCCCGCATGGATACCTATGAAAAACGCAATCTCCTTGAAAAGAGCTACCAATCCGCCGTCCATGAGGCGTGGAAACAGTTCATCGCCAACAAGCCCATCAGGGAGAAGGACATCCCGCCGCACATCCTGCGCAGTTGGAAACTGAGCCGCGAGGCGGGCATGGACCCGCTGAACCCGCAGGTGCCGCCGGTCCTGAACAAGCGGGAACTGGCGAGCCTGTGCCGCCAGCACCAGACGCTCATCGACTCGGCCAAGCCCATCCTCGACATGCTGGAAGTCTCGATCCGCGACACCGGGTACATCGCCATCCTCGCGGTGGCCTCGGGGCACCTGCTGGCCGCCGTGGGCGACGACAACCTGCTTGTGCAGGCGCGGAGCCAATACAACATCCCCGGCGCGCAGAGGAGCATCAAGACCATTGGGGCGTCGGCGCTGTCCATGAGCATCGTGGAGCGCGCGCCCATCCAGATAACCGGCTATGAACACTATAATTGCTGGTTCCACGAGTGGAAATGCGCCTCGGCACCCATCTTCAACGACAACGACATCCCCATTGCCTCGCTCACCATTTCGAGCCATATTTCCTGTAAGGACATCCACACGTTGACGCTCACGACCTCCTGCGCCAACTGCATCAGCATCCGGCTGCGGGAGAGCGCGCTCATCGACACGGAAAAGCGCCTCAACGCCATGCTCCAGCGCGTGCTCAATTCGCTCCCCGAAGCGGTCGTGGCCATCGACGGGAACGGCTCCATCACCCACGCGAACAACAAGGCCGCCAACTACCTGCTCCCCAAGAACGGCGTCCTTGTGGGCAAGAACATTGACGATCTGTTCCCGAAGCCCGAATTGCCGCGCGTCCGGCAGTTCATGCGGCGGGGGGTTCCGGAGACGGGGGACGTGACCATCCTGACGCACGAGGGCGAGCGGACGCACTTCTGCCGCTTCGAGCCGATCCAGCTCAGCAACGGCGACTTCGGCATGACCCTCTCCATCAGCATGAAGAGCCAGATCATCAATATTGCCAACCATGCGGGGGGCAATTACGCCAAATATTCCTTTGACGCCATCAGGGGGAAAAGCCCGGAACTCAAGGCGCAGATCGACCTTGCCCGGCGCACGGCGCGCACGGCCTCGCGCGTGCTGCTGACCGGGGAGAGCGGCACGGGCAAGGAGCTTTTCGCGCAGGCCATCCACAACAGCAGCTCGGTGTGCAAGGGGCCGTTCGTGGCGGTTTCCTGCGCGGCGATCCCGCGCGACCTCATCGAGTCCGAGCTGTTCGGCTATGTGGGCGGGGCGTTCACCGGGGCCAGAAAAGGCGGCATGATCGGGAAGATGGAGCTTGCCAAGGGCGGCACGCTGTTCCTCGACGAGGTCAACAGCCTGCCCCTCGAAATGCAGGCCAAGCTGCTGCGCGCGTTGCAGCAGATGGAGATCGTGCGCATCGGTGACACCAAGCCGACGCCCGTGGACGTGCGCATCATCGCCGCGACCAACGAGGATCTCAAGGACGCCGTGGCGCAGGGGACGTTCCGGGGCGACCTGTATTTCCGGCTGAACGTCATTGAGATCGCCATCCCGCCGCTGCGCGAACGGAAAGCCGACATCGGCTATCTCGCGGGCATATTCCTCGACCGGCTCAGCCAGGCCAGCGGGCAGGGCGCGCCGGAGATTTCCGGCCCGGCGCTCAAGGCCATGCAGGACTATGCGTGGCCCGGCAATATCCGCGAGCTGGAAAACGTCTGTGAGCGCGCGTGGTTGCTTTCCGGCGGCGCGGCCATCACCAAGGCCCACCTGCCCCCGCGCATCCTTGAGGCGGCGCACGGGGCGCAGCCCGGCGAGGAGGGCGGCGGGCTTGGCGAGGGCTTCGATGCCGGGGCACGGGAAGGTGCGCCGGGCGATGCGCCCGCCCGGAACGAGATTGTCGCGTCCGGAAGCGTGGACACGGTGTATTACGAGCTTATCCGCAGCACGCTGGACGCCTGCAAC
>URTO01000005.1 GCA_900550745.1 uncultured Desulfovibrio sp.
AAGGCAGCTTGAGTGAAATCTATGCCGAGCGGCTGGGCATGAGCAAGGAAGAAGTGAAACAGACCTATTTTGACGGCTGCCTTGTCGGGTATCCCGGCCCCCTCTGGAAGGAACTGGAGGAGCGCTTTGGGCGCCTTCGGAACAGTTCGAGGAAAATCAGGGATTTTCGGCGTCTGGTACTCGGCGGCGCGGAGGATCAGTCCTTTGACGCGCAAGGCAGGATACGCCTTTCCCGCGCACATATGGAATATGCCGGGCTCGGACACGACGCCGTCGTGGTCGGACAGGGTGACAAGTTTGAAATATGGGATCAGGCCCGGTTCAAGGCGCTGCTCTCACAGGATTTTGACGATGTGGCCGATGAGCTGGCTGAAAGCGGCATCGACTTCTCTTTTTAAGGATCCCCGGACACGCTGTTGTATGACGTGCAGCCGGAACACGCCGGCCGCAGGGACGGCCATGCTTTTGCAGCAGGACGAAACGAAGCAATGAATTCCGATACTTCCATGCCTTCTCCCGAATCCGTACATATTTCCGTATTGCTGAACGAAGCGGTGGATGCGCTGGCCCCCAAAGCGGGCGGGCGCTATCTCGACGGCACGGTCGGCATGGGCGGGCATTCCTTTGCCATCATGGAGCGCACGGGCGGCGAGGGCTTTCTGTGCGGCCTGGACAGGGATACGCAGGCCCTTGAGCTTGCGCGTATCCGCTTGGCCCCGTTCGGGGATCGCGTCCATCTCGTGCATACCCGCTACAGCGGATTTGAAGCGGCGCTGGACGGGATCGGCTGGGATGCCGTTGACGGGGCGCTCATTGATATCGGCGTGTCCTCGCTGCAGATCGATTCGGCGGAGCGCGGTTTCAGCTTCAGTTCCGATGGCCCCCTCGACATGCGTATGGATCGCGATTCCGGCGAGCTGCCGGTGAGCCGCCTTGTGAACCGGGCCAAGGCCGAGGAATTGAAGGACATCATTGAGCGTTACGGCGAGGATCCGCAGGCCGGGCGCATTGCGCGGGCCATCGTGGAGGCGCGGGTGCGCAAGCCCATCGAAACCACCGGGGAACTGGCGGCCCTTGTGGAGCGCGCTTATCCGGCGGCATGGCGGGCCAAGGCCCGAAACCACCCCGCGACGCGCACGTTTCAGGCGCTGCGCATGGCGGTCAACGACGAGATCGGCGAACTGGAACGGTTCCTCGACGCCATCCTCGGACGGTTGAAGCCGGGCGGCCGCGTGGCGGTCATTTCCTTCCATTCGCTGGAGGACAGGGTGGTCAAGCACCGCATGAAAGCGTGGACGCAGGGCTGCATCTGCCCCAAGCACATCCCCGTGTGCGTGTGCCATCATGTGCCGGAAGCCCTGCTTGTGACCCCGAAGCCCATTTGCCCTTCCGAACGGGAAAAGATGCTGAACCCCCGCGCGGGCAGCGCCAAGCTGCGCGTGGCGGAAAAGCTGGATCCGCATGCCCGGCAGCCCGGCGGGGAATCCGGCGAAGAGGCCGCGCGCCTGCGGTATGAAGCCAAGCGCGCCGCGCGCATGGCCCGGCATGGGCGTGAAGGGCGGGGACGGGCATGAGCCAGATGTCGTCAAGCGGCTGGCTGCTGGCCTTCATCCTGTCGCTGCTGCTGAGCCTGCTCATGGGGCTCGCGTTGGTGTGGCTCAGCATCGAGCGCACGGATAAGGCGTATTCCATCCGCCAGCTCAGGAACGAGGTGGAGCAGCGCACCGTCCTCAAAACCAAACTTGAAGTGGAACGGGATAGGCTGCTGGCTCCGCATGTACTGCGCCGTAAAGCCATCCAGCTCGGCATGAGCGAGGCCAAGCCCGGCCAGATCCGGCGGATGCCCGATCCGGGGCCTGAAGCCGGGGTACAGTAGCCTCCGCACGGGCGGGCCAGGGGTCAGGTTTCTATGGCATATTTGGGCGCGCGCAAGCGCACGACTCGGCAATCTTCTTCGCAGGCCGTCAACCGACGCCGTTCGGAAGGCGGGCTTCGCGCATGGTTTGCGTCCGTCGACTGGAACAACGTCCGGTTCCGTACGGTGGCGGTGCTTTTTTTCGTGGTGTGGGGCGCGCTGTGGATCCGGGCCGGATATGTCCAGCTTTGGGAAGGCCCCTTTCTGGCCGAGCGCGCGCGGCGGCAGCATATGGCCGCCGAAACCGTGGCTATGCCCCGCGGCATGATCACCGATCGCAACGGCCATATCCTTGCCCGCAGCGTGGAGTGCTGTTCCGTATATGCAAATCCGAGCATCATCACGGACATTCAGGCTACGGCGGCGACGCTGGCCGGGATACTCGGGCGTCCGGCAGATCAGATCAGGCCCCTGCTGGAAAAGAAGCGCAGCTTTGTCTGGCTTGCCCGCCGCGTGGACGATGCCACCGCCGAGGCCATCCGGCAGGCGGATCTCACGGGCGTCGAGCTGTCCCGCGAGTTTGAGCGCATTTACCCTTACCGTCAGGTGGCGGGGCAGCTGCTCGGCTTTGTCGGCATGGACGGCAAGGGGCTTGAAGGCGTCGAGCGTTCCTTTGACGATCAGCTCGGCGGCCTTTCCGTGCGTCAGGCCGTGCGGCGCGACGCATCGGGCCGTGAGTTCTACGTGGACAGCAATTACGAGGCGCAGCCCGCCGAGGATGTGCACCTGACCCTCGATTTGCAGGTACAGTCCATCGCCGAGGAGGAAATTTCCAAGGCCGTCACGGAGTTCGGCGCGAAATGGGGCGGCGTGCTCGTGGTGGATGTGGCCGCCGGCGATATCCTCGCCTGGGCGCAGGCCCCGTTCTTCAATCCCAATTCCTATAACCAGTACCGTCCGAGCGAGTACCGCAACCGTCTGGCGCAGGACGCGCTGGAGCCGGGGTCTACGTTCAAGCCGTTTTTGATAGCGTCGGCGCTTCAGGAAGGGGTCGTTACCCGCGACACCACGTTCGATTGCGAAAACGGGCTGTGGAAAAGCCGGTACATTACCATCCGGGACGACAGCCGCCCGAAAGAGAATATCCAGAGCGTGGCGAAGATCCTTGCCAACTCAAGCAACATCGGCTGCGGCAAAATCGGGCTGGAGCTTGGCGCGGTCAAGTATCAGCGGTATCTTTCCCGGCTTGGCTTCGGAGAACGTACGAACATCCAGCTTGCCGAGAGCCGCGGCATCCTGCGCCCGGCGCGCGAATGGAGCGAGGCCGACCTCATCTCGTCCTCGTTCGGGCAGAGCCTTGCGGTCACGGTGCTCCAGATGGCGCAGGGGTATCTGACGCTTGCCAATGAAGGGGTGTATAAGCCCCTGCGGATCGTCCTCAACGATGACGTGGGCGGAGGGGAGCAGCGTATTTTTTCCAGGAACACCGCACGGGAAGTGCTTTCCATGATGCGCGAGGTCGTCGATGAGGGCACGGGCAGGCGCGCCGCCATCCCCGGCGTGTCCGTGGCGGGGAAGACCGGAACGGCGCAGAAGGCGTTTCGCGGCAAGTACGGCGGGGAGCGCACCGGGTCGTTCGTAGGGCTTGTTCCCGCCGAAAAGCCGCAATACCTCGTGGTCATTTTTATTGATGAACCGTCGAAAGTGAGGTACGGCGGCGTGATCGCGGCGCCGGTGTTCAAGGCCGTGATGTCGCGGGTCATGGCGTATCATGGTTCGCTGCCGGATCCCGGCGCGCTGACCCCCGCGCAGATCAAGGCACGGGAAAAGGCCGAGGCCCGCGCCCGCGCCCGTGCGGAGCGGCGGGGGAACAAGGAAAAGACCGTGCTCGGCGAGTACCGCAGCGAGTTGGCGAAAAGGAAGACGGCGCTGCCGGTTCGGGATTCGGGGACGGTTCCGGACGTGGTGGGGCAGTCCGTGCGGCGGGCCGTGGAAATGTTTGCGCGGCAGGGGCTTGTCCCCGTCATCAAGGGCAATGGTTCAAGAGTGGTACGACAAACGCCGGAACCGGGCGTGCGCTGGGCGGGGAAGGATTCGGCCCCCACGTCATGCGTTCTTTGGCTTTCGGAGCAGGAATAATGGGAATGTATCCGCTTTCGTTACTGGAATCCCGCGTGGCCGCGCAGGGGATGGAGTTGTGCATCGACTCCCGCAAGGCGACCCCCGGTTGTGTTTTTGTGGCTCTGCCCGGCAGCAGTGCCGACGGTTCTCAGTTCATTGCCGACGCCGTGGCGCGGGGGGCCGGGTATGTGGTCTGCCGTCCTGAGGTCGCGGGGAACTGCGGCGAAGCGGAAGCCGTCGACTGTGCCGATCCCCGTCAGGCCCTTGGGCTGTTGGCCCGCGCCCGGTACGGGACGGCTTCCCTCCCGTTCCCCGTGGTCGGCGTGACCGGAACCAACGGCAAGACCACCACGACCTATCTGCTCGATCATCTGTTCGCCTCCGCCGGGAAGAAGACCGGCGTGCTCGGCACGGTTTCCTATCGTTGGCCGGGGCACCATGAGGACGCGCCCATGACCACGCCGGACTGCCTCGACGTGCATGCCATGCTGGCCGATATGCGCGCCGCCGATGTGGATATGGCCTTTATGGAAGTCTCTTCGCACGCGCTGGATCAGAACCGCGTTGCGGGCGTCGGCTTCGGCGGGGCCGTGTTCTCGAACCTGACGCAGGATCACCTCGACTACCATCACGATATGGAGACGTATTTCAAGGCCAAGGCCAAGCTGTTCCTTGATGAGGACGGCAGGCCCTTCGCGGATCGCGTGATGGCTATCGGCACGGACAACCCGTGGGGAGCCCGTCTGGCGGGGATGGTTCCCGACGCCATCGGCTTTGGCCTGACGGCCCCCGGAACCTCCGGGCGCTACCTTGCGGGCAGGGTGCTTTCCAGTACGACCGCAGGGCTGCGTTTGCATGCCAGTTTTGAAGGCCGCGAATGGGAATTCACCTCGCCGCTGGTGGGCAATTACAATGCGGAAAACCTGCTCGCCGTGCAGGCCGTCGCCCTTGGGTTCGGCCTCGATCCCGAAGCGTTCCGCTGTTTCGAGACCTTCTGCGGGGTGCCGGGCCGTCTGGAGCGCATCCTCAACCCGCAGAACCTTGATGTGTTTGTGGACTATGCCCATACGCCCGACGCGCTGATCAACGTACTCAACGCGCTGCGCGGGGCGGGCTTCAAGCGCATCGTCACCGTGTTCGGCTGCGGGGGCAACCGCGACCGGGCCAAGCGCCCGCTCATGGGTGAAGCCGTAGCCAGGCTGTCCGATGTGGCCGTGCTTACCTCCGACAACCCGCGCCACGAGGAGCCTGAGGCGATCATGGCCGACGTCATGCCCGGCCTCTCCGGGGCCGCCGAAGTCTTTGCCGATCCGGATCGCCGCCGGGCCATCGAAAAGGGGCTTGAGCTCCTGCGCCCCGGCGACGCCCTGCTTATCGCGGGCAAGGGGCACGAGGGCACGCAGCAGATCGGCGATGTCAAACACCCGTTCAGCGATCAGCAAACAGTCCGGGAGATTCTGGGATGCGCCTGAGTTTTGAAGAGGTTGTCCGCGCCGTGGACGGTTCCGCCGTGGCGGGTGCCGTGCCTTGCGGCATTGTGGAAGGCGTGGGCACGGACAGCCGTGCGGTCAAGCCCGGCTCCCTGTTCGTCTGCATCCCCGGCGAAACATTCGACGGGCACGATTTTGCGGGCAAGGCCGCCGAAGCCGGGGCCGCCGCGCTGCTGGCATCCCGGAATCCGTTCGGCGGCGTGCCGCCCGTTCCGCTCATCCTCGTTGACGATACGGTCAAGGCGCTTGGGAAGCTGGCGCACTGCTGGCGCAAACGCCTCAGCGGGACTCGGGTGATCGGGCTTACCGGCACGGCGGGCAAAACCACGGTCAAGGAGCTGCTTGCGCAGGTTCTGGGACGCCGCGGGCTTACCGCAAAGACGCCTATGAACCTGAACAACCAGATCGGCCTGCCCCTGTCCATGCTGGCGGCGACCGGCGAGGAAGCGTTTTGGGTCATGGAGGCGGGCATCAGCCGCCCCCATGACATGGACGAGCTTGGGGCCATTCTTGAGCCGGATCTTGCCTTGATCCTCAACGTGGGGCCGGGCCATGCCGCCGGTCTGGGCGATCGGGGGACGGCGCATTATAAGGCGAGGCTTCTTGCGCACCTCGCGCCCGGCGGGACGGCGATCATCAGCGCCGATTATCCCGATCTCGCGCGCGAAGCCCGTGCCGTGCGGCAGGAATTGGTTTTCTTTTCCACCGCGGGGCGCCAAGTGGACTACCGTGCGGCCTATGTCGTACCGGCGGGCGAGGACAAGGGGCTGTTCCGGCTGTGGCTGGACGGGGTTTCCATTGATGTGGAGGCTCCGTTCCGTGGGGCGTTCGGCGCGGAAAACGTCATTGCCGCAGCCGCCGTAGCGCACCGTCTGGGGCTGGGCGCCGAGGAAATCGCCGCCGGGTTCGCCGGGGCCGTGCTGCCGAAACAGCGTTTTGCCTGTTCGCGGGCCGGGGATTGGCTGGTCATTGACGACAGCTACAACGCCAACCCGCTGTCTTTCTCGCGGATGCTGGAGGCCGCCGCTGAAATGGCAGGGGATCGCGCGGACAGGCCCCTTGTGTGCGTGCTCGGCGAAATGGGCGAGCTCGGTTCGCTTTCCGAGGATGAGCACCGCAATTTGGGCCGCCTTGTGGCGGACATCAGGCCCCGCCTCGTTTGCTGGAAGGGCGGGCATCGGGAAGCGTTTGAAGAGGGGCTGCATGCCGGACGTTACGGGGGCGCATTCTGCCCGGTGGCGTCCGCCGAAGATATGTTCAAGGGCCTTGCCGCCTGTGATCTCGGCAGCGGCGGAGGCGTGATCCTGTTCAAGGGGTCGCGTTCAAACAAACTGGAAACGCTGGTCAACGCCTTCACGGAGGCTCAGGCGGGAGATCCTCATGCTGTATAACCTGCTGTACCCGTTGAGTGTTGACTATTCCGTCCTCAACATTTTCAAATACATTACCTTCCGATCCGCATGGGCGCTTGTGACGGCGCTCGCGGTGAGCATCCTCGTCGGGCCCTATTTCATACGCTGGCTGCAGGCCATCAAGTGCCGTCAGGAAATCCTCAAGGAAGTGAAGGCGCACCAGTGCAAGGCCGGGACCCCCACGATGGGCGGCCTGCTCATCGTGTTCGCGGTGAGCGTGAGCGTGCTGTTGTGGGCGGATCTGACCAACGCCTATATATGGATGACCATGCTGGTGTTCGTCGGGTTTTCGGCTGTGGGGTTCGTCGACGACTTCATGAAGGTATCCCACCATCAGAACAAGGGCCTCAGCCCGCGCGCGAAATTTGCAGGCCAGATGCTGGTCGCCGGGGTCGCCATGCTCCTGCTGGTGTCGGAACCGGCCTATTCCACGCGGCTGGCGTTTCCGTTCTTCAAGACGCTGAACCCGGATCTCGGATATTGGTATATCCCCTTTGCCATGCTGGTCATGGTGGGGACGTCCAACGCGGTGAACCTGACGGACGGGCTCGACGGGCTGGCCATCGGCCCGATGGTCGTCGCCGCGCTGGTGTTCTCGGTGTACATCTACATCACGGGGCATGTGCGGTTCGCGCAGTATCTGCAACTTGAATACATTTCCGGCGTGGGCGAGGTCGCGGTATTTTGCAGCGCTCTGGCGGGCGCGGGGCTTGGCTTCCTCTGGTTCAACGCCTACCCCGCCCAGATGTTCATGGGCGACGTGGGATCGCTTGGGCTCGGCGGCGTGCTGGCCTTCCTCGCGGTGCTTTGCAAGCAGGAACTGCTGCTCCTCATTGTGGGCGGCCTGTTCGTGGCGGAAACCCTCTCCGTGATCCTGCAGGTGAGCTATTTCAAGGCGTCGGGCGGGAAGCGCATTTTCCGCATGGCCCCGCTGCACCATCATTATGAGATGAAAGGCATTCCTGAATCGAAGATCATCATCCGGTTCTGGATCATCTCGGTGATGCTTGGGCTCATCGCGTTGTCGGCACTGAAGCTGAGATAGCACCGGGAAGGCGTCGGCTTTGAAGGAAGGCCGCCGTTTTCGGCTTCCTTGCCCTTCCAAGGCGCTTGGCGGCAAAACAGGGAACATTTGTTCCCGGATCAAGTGAAGAGAGGGCTTTCCGGCGCGTCCGGATCGCTGTGGGCCGGTTCTGCGGAAACGGTTCGCGGCGGCTCCGAGGGGCCGGGGGAGCCTTTTCCCGGCGGGATCAAGGGGCGGCTCTTGCCGCCGGAGGCATCATTCTGGAGTCATGATGAAAGCTGCAAACGAAATGTCCACGAAGCCTGCACCGGCGGTAAAACCGGGCGACCTCGCGGTTGTTGTGGGGGCCGGGGTTTCCGGCGTGGCCGCCGCCAAACTGCTGCACAAGCTTGGGGCGCGGGTGCGGCTGCTGGATCGCTCTGTGGGGCGCGTCCCGGCTGGGTTCGCGGAATGGGCTGAGTCCGCGGGAGTGGAGATCGTATGCGGCGAACATACGCCGGGCCAGTTCCGGGATGCGAAGCTGGTCGTGCCGAGCCCCGGCGTGGCCGCCGCAGTCATCAGCAAGTTTCTGCCCGACGACAACCCGCCGGAGATCATGGCCGAAACCGAACTGGCATGGCGCCAGCTTTCCGGCGAGCCGGTGATCGGCGTGACCGGAACCAGCGGCAAGACCACGACGACCAGCTTGTGCGCGGCCATGTTGAAGGAGCAGGGCCTCAGGGTCTTTACGGGCGGCAATATCGGCACGCCGCTGTCGGAGTATATCCTGTCCGGCGAGAAGGCGGATGTGGTGGTGCTGGAGTTGTCCAGTTTCCAGCTGCAGACCTGTTCGACGCTGCACCCGCGCGTGGGCATCCTGCTGAACATCAGCGAGAACCATCTCGATTTCCACAAGGACATGGACGAGTACGTCAGCGCCAAGATGCGCCTGTTCGCCAACCAGACCGGGGAGGATCTCGCGGTGCTGCAGGAGGGCATGGACGGGCTCGCCGGGAAGTACGGAATCAAGGCGCGGAAAATCCATTATACGGAATCGGGCCGTTTCCCGGATATGCAGCTCATGGGCCCGCACAACCGCTGCAATGCCGAAGCGGCATGGCTGGCCTGCCGCGAATTCGGCGTGACGGAGGAAGCCGCCGCCCGTGCCGTTGCCGCGTTCCGGCCCTTGGAGCACAGGCTGGAAAAAGTCGCCGAGATCAACGGCGTGCTGTACGTCAATGATTCCAAATGTACGACCGTGGAAGCCCTGCGGGTGGCGTTGTCGTCGTTTGATCGGCCCGTGGTGCTGCTTGCGGGCGGCAAGTTCAAGGGCGGGGATCTGCCGGGGCTGTGCCCGCTTTTGAAAGGGCGGGCCCGGTGCGTGGCCCTGTTCGGGGCAAGCCGTGAACGGTTTGAGCCTGCGTGGAGGGATACGCTGCCCGTGACGTGGGATCGCACTTTGGAACAGGCGCTGCGCCGGGTGGCGGGCAAGGACGGCCTGCCCGCACTGGCCCATGAGGGCGATGTGGTGCTGTTGGCTCCGGCGTGTTCCAGCTATGACCAATACCCCAATTACCTGCGGCGCGGCGAAGACTTCAAGCGCGTCGTCCGTGAGGTGCTCGCATGATGATGGCCCGTCGCCGTGTTCCTTCGTCCGGGTTCCGTCCGGCGCAGGAAAGCGCCCCTGCCGGACAGTACGACTGGGGGTTGATCGCGCTGTTCCTTATGCTGTTGTGCATCGGCCTGCTCATGGTGCTCTCCGCCAGCGGCGTGGTGGCGGAACGCATCAACGGCGACAAGTATTTCTTTTTCAAGCGCCAGCTCATTTATGCCGCCGCAGGCGGGGTTGTGATGTGGGTTCTTGCGGCCGTGCCGCGCCACGTCCTGTACAAATTCCAGTATCCGTTCCTGTTGTTTGTGCTGATGCTGCTGTTTGTGACCCTGAGCCCGCTGGGTACGCGCGTCAACGGCGCGCAGCGTTGGATTTCGATGAAATTCTTCTCCATCCAGCCGCTGGAGTTCGCCAAGATCGCGCTTGCCCTCTACTTGGCCTACTTCATGAGCACGAAACAGGAGCTGGTGAAGACGTTCAGCAAAGGCATCATTCCGCCGTTTGCCATGACGGCCTTGTTTTGTTGCCTGCTGCTGGCGCAGCCGGACTTTGGCGGGGCCGTGGTGCTTTCGCTGATCCTGTTCTTCATGTGCCTGATCGGGGGGACACGGTTCATTTACCTGTTTATGGCCATCGGCGTGGGCTTGGCGGGCGCGTTGGCCCTGATCATCTTTGAGCCGTACCGTGCCCGGCGTCTGGTGGCGTTTCTCGATCCGTTCGCGGACGCCCAGAATGCGGGGTATCAGCTTGTGCAGTCCCTGTATGCGCTCGGTTCCGGCGGGTTCTTCGGCGTGGGCATGGGCGGCAGTTCCCAGAAGATGTTCTACCTGCCCGAAGCGCACAACGACTTTATCATGGCGGTGGTGGGCGAGGAGCTCGGCTTTTTCGGCATGACGCTGATCATGGTGCTGTTCGCCATGCTGTTCATGCGCTGCTACAAGATCATCATGGGGCAGTCGGATCTGCGCGATCGTTTTTCGGCTTTCGGCGTAACGCTGGTGCTGGCCATCGGCGCTACGCTCAATCTGGCCGTGGTTATGGGGATGGCGCCGCCCAAGGGGGTGGCCATGCCGTTTTTGAGCTACGGCGGCAGCAGCCTGCTTGCGAGTATGATGTGCATCGGCTTGCTGCTGAATTTTTCCCGCACGGCGCGGTGACAGGATAAGGATATGGGCGTTCGGGTCATTCTGACCACCGGCGGAACCGGTGGGCATATTTTTCCGGCGTTGGCTGTGGCGGAGCAGTTGCGGCGTGAAGGCGCCGAGCTGTTGTTCGTCGGTTCGCAGTACGGTTCCGAGGCGAAGCTGGCGAAACAGGCCGGGCTGGAGTTCCGGGGGCTGCCCGTGCGCGGCGTGCTCGGGCGCGGCCTGCGTTCCGTGGGCGCGCTGTGGGGGCTTTTCCGCGCCGTGTTCATGGCTGGGGCCATCGTGAAGGGCTTCCGGCCCGACGCCGTGATCGGCTTCGGGGCCTATGCCTCCTTCCCGTCGCTGGTGGCGGGCAGGCTTTCCGGCGTCCCCATCGCCGTGCATGAGCAGAACGCCATGCCGGGCCTGACCAACCGCATGCTGGCGAAGCTGGCGAAACGGGTGTTCCTGTCCCTGCCGGACGTGACCGGGGCTTTTGACGCAAGAAAAAGCGAGCTTACAGGCAATCCCGTGCGCGAGGCGATTGTGGAGTCCGGGAAAAACGCTGTTGGGCATCCCGGAACCCGCCGCCTTTTGGTCATGGGCGGCAGCCAGGGGGCGAAGGCCGTCAATTCCGTGATCCTCGCCAGTCTGGAACGGCTGACGAAGGCCGGGATCGAAATCCGGCATCAGACCGGCTCGTTCGATCTGGAGCGCGTGCTTGCCGGATACCGGGCGCACGGCGTCGACGCTTCGGGCGTGACGCCGTTCATCGAGGATGTGGCCGCGGCGTATCAGTGGGCCGATCTGGTGTTGTGCCGGGCCGGGGCGACGTCCGTGGCGGAACTGGCCGTAGCCGGAAAGCCCGCCGTGCTCGTGCCCTTCCCTCATGCGACCCACGATCATCAGACATACAACGCTCAAGTGATGGTTGATCGGGGGGCTGCGCTGCTGGTGGTGGAAAAAGACCTCCCGCATCTGGACGCCGGGGGGATGCTCATCAACCTGCTGCAGGATCCCGGCACGCTGTACACGATGTCCCAGATGGCGCATACCTGCGCGCGTCCCGATGCCGCCTCCAAGGTGGCGCAGGGCGTTCTTGCGCTGTGCCGCCGGAGCTGAAAAAGGAAACGACGATGCGTACCAAGTTTACGAAAATCCATATGATCGGCATCGGCGGTTCGGGCATGAGCGGCATCGCCGAAGTGCTTTTGAACCTCGGCTATGAAGTGCACGGCTCGGACATGGCGGACGGCCCTGTGGTTCAGCGCCTGCGCTCGCTTGGGGCGGATATCCATATCGGGCACGCCGCCGGGAATGTGGGCGACGTCAACGTGCTGGTAAAGTCCAGCGCGGTGGCGGAAGACAACCCGGAAGTGGTCGCCGCCCGCCGGAAGGGGATCCCGGTCATTCCCCGTGCGGAGATGCTGGCGGAGCTTATGCGCCTGCGGACCGGGATCGCCATTGCCGGGACGCACGGCAAGACCTCCACCACGTCGCTGACCGCCGCCATTTTCGACGCCGCCAGCCTTGACCCGACGGTCATCATCGGGGGGCGGATCAACGCTTATGGGGCCAACGCCCGTCTGGGGCAGGGCGAGTACCTGATCGCCGAAGCCGACGAATCCGACGGCTCGTTCCTCTGCCTGCTGCCGATCATCAACGTCGTGACCAACGTGGATCGTGATCATCTGGATCACTACGGCAATCAGGAAGCCATCGACGAGGCGTTCGTCAGCTTCATGAACCAGATCCCGTTCTACGGGCTGAACGTCGTATGCGGCGACGACCCCGGCGTGGAGCGCCTGCTGCCCCGCGTGAAGCGTCCCGTCGTGACCTACGGCTTTGGCCCCGGCAACCATATCCGGGCGGAAGTGCTGGAGTGCGGGGTCATCAACCGGTTCAAGGTCTTCATCAAGGGCGAGGAGCTTGGTGAGGTGGCGTTGCGTCAGCCGGGCCGCCACAACATCCTGAACGCGCTTGCCGCCATCGGCGTGGCGTTGGATGCCGGCATCGCGCCGCATTTCTGCATCGAGGGGCTGGCCCGTTTCGGCGGGGTGGGGCGGCGTTTCGAGTATAAGGGCGAAAAGAACGACATCCTTGTCGTGGACGACTACGGGCACCATCCCGTGGAAATCGCCGCGACGCTGGCGACGGCCCGCACCGCCTACCCGGATCGCCGGGTTGTGGTGGCGTTTCAGCCGCACCGCTTTTCGCGGACGCAGGCGCTGTTCGGTGAATTTTGCCATGTGCTCGGTACGGTGGACAAGCTGTTGCTGACGGAAATCTATCCCGCGTCGGAAAAGCCCATCCCCGGCGTGAACGGGCAGAACCTTGCGCAGGGCATCCGGCAGGTATCGGACGCGGACGTGAGCTATTTCCAGAATTTTGACGAGATGGTTGCCGCGTTGCCGGATATCCTCAAGCCCGGTGATCTTTTCCTGACCATCGGCGCGGGCAATGTGACCACTGTCGGGCCGCGTTTCCTCGCGCTGGAGTAGAAGGGCAATCGGGGGAGGGCGCTTTTTGCAAAAAGCTCCCTCCCCCGGCCCCCACCCGCAAAAACTTTGACTGGTGGGGAGGCCGTGCGGCGGGAGTTCCGTTGTACGGCACGGGGGAGGCTGTTGATGAAAACCGGGAATGCAGCGGCGTTTCCGGTACTGTCGGGGTCCGGGCCTGCGGTGTTTCAGCACGGCTTCCGTGATCTGGGCGTTTCAGGTTCTGCCGGGGTCCGGGGGGCGGCTCGTCCCCCGGACGGGGTCAAGGGGCAGTCGGCCCCTTGCCGCCGGAGGCATCCTCGTGTTGCTGTGGAAAGTGCCTTGCGCCACCGGGCCGCTTGCCGCCGGGGGCATCCTTTCCGCCCTGAAGGGCTGGGGCGTAAAAGGGGTGCCCTGATACACGGCCTTTATCAGTCGGAAGGGCTTGTTCCCTGCAAAAAATAATATTCAACAGAGTCGTTCTCCTGCGAAACAAACGGGAAAGAGGAAAACCGATGGTACGGATCGTTGCGTCGCCGCGTATGGCTTCTTTGACCTCCCTGCACCTGGGGGGCCGGGCGCTGGCGCTCGCCACGTTTGAAAGCGCCGCGGATCTGGAAACGCTGCCTGAGGCGGCGGATCGGATCGGGGGGCGCGTGGCCATGCTTGGCGGCGGGACGAATATCCTCGCCGCCGATGGCGAGCTGCCCGTTGTGCTCGTCCGCTGCGGTATGGACGGAGCGCCCGCCGTGATCGGTGAGGACGGAGGGCTGCGGCTCGTGCGGGTCGGCGCGGGCGTAAAGCTGCCCCGCCTGCTGGTCTGGTGCATGAAGCACGGTTTGTCCGGGCTGGAGGGCATGGCTGGGGTGCCGGGCGACGTGGGCGGTGCGGTGGCCGGGAATGCCGGGGCGCACGGGATGGACATGGGCACGGTGCTGCGCAGCGTGGATGTATTTTCCCCGGATCGGGGCTTTCGGACGCTGGGGCGCGGGGATGTTTGCTGCGGGTACCGCTTTTTCGGCTTGAAGGACGGCGGGAAGCCGTGGTTTGCCATTTCCGGCGTCGTGTTGGCGCTGCGCCCGGCGGAACCGGAAGCGATCCGCACGGCCCTGCGCGGCAATATCGAACGCAAGCTGCGGGTACAGCCCGTTCGTTCATGGAGCGCGGGATGCGTCTTCAAAAACCCCCCGGAGGGGATGTCGGCGGGCAGGCTGCTTGACGAGGCCGGGTTCCGGGGCAGGCGGCTTGGGGGCATGTGTTTTTCCGGGCTTCATGCGAATTTTCTGGTCAACGAGGGCAAGGGCAGCGCGGACGCCGCGCTTGAGCTCATCCGGTCGGCGCAGGGCGCCGTATGGGAACGGTTTGGGATCCAATTGCAGACGGAAGTGAAATTGTGGGTATTCTGAGTTCGTCCAGACGCAGCGGCAGGCGTTCCGCCCGCAACAGCTATACCAGCCAGCAGCGGCGGGCCCCCTCTTCTTCGGGGGGATCGTTTTTCGCCCATGTGAAATCGGCCCTCAGTTGGACTCTTGGCCTTGGGATCGGCGCTGCGCTGCTCGTCGGGCTTGGCGTGGGGGGGCTTCAGTTGCACCGGCTGGCGACGACCAGCGAGTTTTTTGCCATCAAGCGCGTTGAAATCCGGGGCACGACCCATTTTTCGCGCGAGGAAGTGCTCAAGGCCGCAAACCTGCAATCGGGCGTCAACAGCCTGACCGTCAACATCGCGGATGTGGAGCAGGGCCTCCGCAGCAACCCGTGGGTGCTGTCCGTGGCCGTGAAGCGCCGCCTGCCGGATGCGTTTGAGATCCGCATCCGGGAGCGTATCCCCGCGTTTTGGATGCTCAAAGACGGCGTCCTGCACTATGCGGACAACAAGGGGCAGATCATCGCGCCCGTGAGTGTGGGGAATTTCCTGTCGCTGCCGACGCTGGAGATCCTCCCCGGCGGCGAGGAGCTGCTTCCCCAGATGGACGAGCTTTCCCGCGCGTTTCAGGCCGCCCACCTGCCTGTGAACATGGCCAGCGTTTCCCTGTTCCGGGTGAGCGCGGCCAAGGGCTTTGAGGTCTTTATTGAAAACAGGAATCTGGTGCTGTGCATCGCCGCCGAGGACTGGGACGCCAACCTGCGTCGGCTGAGTTTGGTTCTTTCCGATCTTGCCCGCCGCGGCGAGTTGAAGACGGCACGGGAAGTTTGGGCCGCCGACGGCAACGTCTGGGTTGTGGAACCTGAGAATGTTTAAAAGCGAGTAGCGGTTTTTTCTAGACTTTTTACGGAAAATATGCTGTATCCGGGGTATTCAGACTGTGAAACAGGGCGGAAAAAGACACCCTTGTTTTGGCCCGGAACGGCAGTGACGGGCAGGGTGACGCCGCAGCGCCTCCCGAAATGATGGATTCGGGTCTGATTTTGCGTGATCGGGATAACGCAATATCCCGACATGCATTGCGAAACGCGCCAAGGAGTAGCGCATGTCCAAATCTGAATTGATAGTCGGCCTTGATATTGGCACCACCAAGATTTGTGCGGTGGTGGGCGAACCCTCTGAGAACGGCGGGATGGATATTGTCGGCATCGGCACGAGTCCGTCCACCGGGCTGCGGAAGGGGGTCGTGGTCAATATCGAGCAGACGGTGCAATCCATCAAGCGGGCGCTTGAAGAAGCCGAACTCATGGCCGGATGTGAAATCCGCTCCGTGTATGCGGGCATCGCCGGCAGCCACATCAAAGGCTTCAACAGTCATGGCGTCATTGCCGTCAAGGGCGGCGAAGTCTCGCCCCGCGACATCGAGCGTGCGCTGGATGCGGCCAAGGCGGTCGCCATCCCGCTGGATCGCGAGGTGATCCATATTCTGCCTCAGGAATACATCGTCGATGATCAACGCGGCATTGCCGATCCGATGGGCATGGCCGGCGTGCGTCTGGAAGTGAAGGTTCACATCGTGACCGGTGCGGTCACTTCCGCCCAGAACATCGTGCGCTCCTGCCATAAGAGCGGGCTTGACGTGTCGGACATCGTGCTGGAATCCCTCGCCTCGGCCAAGGCCGTGCTCACCGAGGAGGAACGCGAGATCGGCGTGGCCCTCATCGACCTCGGCGGCGGGACCTGCGACATCGCCATTTTCGCCAACGACTCCATCAAGCATACGGGCGTGCTGGCGCTTGGCGGGCAGAACCTGACCAACGACATCGCGTTCGGCCTCCGCACGCCCATGGCTGCGGCGGAAAAGATCAAGATCAAGCACGGTGCGGCCATTGCCGAAATGGTGCGCCCGGATGAGTATATCGAAGTGCCCAGCGTGGGCGGGCGGGAACCTCGCCGCCTGTCGCGTCAGGTGCTGGCGGAAATCTGTGAGCCCCGCATGGAGGAAATCCTCACGCTCCTCGATCAGGAGCTGGTGCGTTCCGGCCTCAAGAACATGATTGGTGCGGGTGTGGTGCTCACGGGCGGGACGGCCCTCATTCAGGGCTGTCAGGAGCTCGGCGAACAAGTTTTCAACCTGCCTACGCGCATCGGGTATCCCCGTAATGTGGGCGGGCTCAAAGATATGGTGAACAGTCCAAAGTTCGCCACGGCCATGGGCCTGCTCCGCTTCGGTGCGGAGAAGGAAGGCATGGAGCAGAAATTCCGTATCCGAAGCGACGGGAACGTGTTCAATTCGATCCTGTCGCGTATGAAGAAATGGTTTTCCGAAATTTCCTGACGCTTGGGCGCTCAGTAGTTGTTCTCTTTGAGGAGGAGCTATGATGGATATGCAGTTTGAAGCGGATACCCCCCCCGCGAATATAAAGGTCATCGGTGTCGGCGGTGGCGGCGGCAACGCCGTGCAGAACATGATCATGGCGGGCCTGAAGGGAGTCACCTTCATCTGCGCCAACACGGATGCGCAGGCCCTGCTTCGTTCCAAGGCTGAAATCAAGCTCCAGATCGGTGAAAAGCTGACCAAAGGGCTTGGGGCCGGGGCCGATCCCAACGTGGGCCGTGATGCGGCGCAGGAAAGCATCGGTGCGATCAAGGACGCCATCGGCGATGCCGATATGGTTTTTGTGACCGCGGGCATGGGCGGCGGCACCGGAACGGGCGCGGCCCCCATTGTGGCGCAGGCCGCCCGCGAGCTGGGGGCCCTGACGGTGGGCGTCGTGACCAAACCCTTCCTGTTCGAGGGCACGAAACGCGCCCGCGCCGCGGAGCAGGGCATTGCCGAGCTCCGCGAGAACGTGGACAGCCTGATCACGATCCCGAACAACCGCCTGCTGACCATCGCCCCCAAGAAGGCGAAGCTCAGCGATATGCTGAAATGCGCCGATGACGTGCTGCACCGGGCCGTCCGGGGCATTTCCGACCTCATCACCGTCCCCGGCCTCATCAACGTGGACTTCGCCGACGTGCGCACGGTCATGAGCGTATCCGGGCTGGCCATGATGGGCGCCGGCATCGCTGCGGGCGAAGGGCGCGCTATCGAAGCCGCCCGCAAGGCTATTACCAGTCCGCTTCTGGAAGATGTTTCCATCGCCGGGGCCAAGGCGGTGCTCATCAATATTACGGCTAATGAAGATCTACTCTTTGAGGAATTCAACGACGCGTCCGCCTACATCAACGACGCGCTCGGCGAAGCCGACACCAACATCATCATCGGGTGCGCCACCGACGAGAACGCCGGGGACGAGATCCGTATTACCGTCATCGCTACGGGCATCGAAGGCAATGCCGCGCCGAAAGTCGTGCAGGGCGGGCAGGCCAATATGGCTGCCGTCCGGCCCCAGCAGCGTCCCGTTCAGCAGCCGCAGCCTTCGCATTCCGGGTTGAATTACCAGAAGCAGTCCCCCGTCGAGGAGCATCCGCTGCCCCGTACGCGCATACCCCGTACATTCGACAATCTTCCGGCTGACGATGACGAGCGTATTGTGCCCACGTTCCTGCGGACTCGTGAGCAGCTCTCCAAGCAGGCAAAGCATAACCCCGGCCGTGAAGAGTTTATCTTCGAGGAAGAGGAAATCGAGCTGCCTACGTTCATCCGCAAGCAGGCCAACTGATCCCGGCCGGAGCGTATAATTCAGCCGCCCGGCATTCAAAGGCAGATCCATCCGGCTCTTTCAGAGAGGCCCTTTCCTGTGGAGAGGGCCTTTCGTTTTTTCGGTGCCCTTCGCGCTGGCCGGTTTGGGAATGGAAGGAAATGTTCTTCCCCGGAAAAAACCGCCTCTCCCTTTCCCGATATATCCCCATCAGTCCATATGGGAATGGCGGCGTGCTGGAGGCAAGAGGCAACGGCTGTGGAGTGCCCAAAAAAAGGGTGGCGTCCTCGGAGGTTCGGGCGTATTTATCGGCAATAGGGCTTTATAAGGCATATATTCGGAGATAGCTATGAAAACGATCCGGTTTTTCCTGTTGTGGTGCATGGTTGTGGCTGTTTCAGCCTGTACGCCGTTCTACCGTGGCTTTGAAGGCTCGACGCTGGTTTCTCCGGCGCGTCCCGACGTTTCCGTCAGTGTTGCGGATATGCCGATGCTTGCGCACGGCCAGATCGCCCCGTTCCTGAGCACGGATCAAGGCTACCAGTTCCCGGAAACCTTTGTTTCCGTATACGGAACGGATGCTGCGTCTCCCGTCGCTGTCGTGGCCCTTTCCTTTGTGCCAAACAATGCTTGGGAATGGGACCCCCTGACGTTCAGCGGGCCTCTGGCGGAGCGGAATATGGGTGCGGTCTTTGGCGGTGAAAGCTTTTATGGGAATATCCGTATCGTGAATGGGGCCAAAGATCCTTTTGCCTCGTTGTTCGTGCCTGAGGAGCAGTGGGCCTCCATTGATTGGCTGGTGCAGCGGTTCGCCTGTCTGAACGATTTCAAGCGCGCCAAGCTCATCCTCGAATACCGCGAACCGCTTCCCGCGTCGCTCAAGGGCGTTTCCGAGGTGCCGGTGTACAACGAGGCTGTGCAGGCGTTCCGCGAACGTGCGGCCAAGGTTTTCCATGTCCAATACGGCGGGGCCCCTTTGCCCAAGGATGCGGCCCCGTACATAAAGACGCTCAATGCCCGTTCTATGGGGAGTTTCCTCGGCAGCATGTCCATGAAGGAACCTTTGTTCCCCAACGCCTCCGATTGATGGGGCCGCTTCCCGGAGGGGGTCCGCATAGCCCGGAGTTTCATAGGGATTGCCGCCACACATGAAAAGGGGCGGCTGCCCCCCGATATTCGGCTGCCCTGCGGCTGGCTGCGTTTGAGCTTGAGCTGGGCGTGAATATCCGGGAGTGCGGGCATCTGGATGTCTGCGGCTGGCTGGGCTTATGGGAGCATCCCGGACTGGGGCGGCAATGCGTTTTTTCATAAGGGAAAAGCATGTCCGGGGTGGGCATGCTTTTCTTGTCTCAGCGGGATTGCTTTTTGCGTTGTCCGCGTTCCCAATCGTCCTTGCGGATGGCTTCTTCTTGAAGCATGATGGGGATATTGTCGCGCACAGGAAAAACCAAGGCGCAGGCCGGGCATTCCAGCCCGCTTTCGTTGTCCACAGGTTCCAGCTCTCCCCGGCATACGGGGCAGGCGAGCAGGGCAAGCAGTTCGGGATTCAGGGCCATGAAGCGTCTCCTCGGCGCAGTGTTGAC
>URTO01000006.1 GCA_900550745.1 uncultured Desulfovibrio sp.
AATAGGCTAAAGCTGTGGGTTGCATCAGTATGCTGTGGGGGTTCATCAATCTTTAGTGGATTCCCTTTAAAAGGCATGGCGGAACCCATCGCTTTTTTATCGGGAAAACAGGAGAAGCAAGGCGGCCTTCACTATAAGGAAACGGCCCCATGTCCGGTACAGGCCGGATATGGGGCCGCTTCATCACATTTTGAAGGGAACCAAGAACTTCATGCCGCCAAAAGGATGGGGCACGAGGCGGGCGGGCCCTTTGCCCTTTCTTCAAGCGTTCCCGGACGTATTTCAAGCAGGAAAAGATGGGGCAATGGGTGCCCCTTGCGTTTCTTTTAGGGCGTATTCACACTATGCCGAACTTTTCCAATGGCTGAAACGGGTTGAAAGGAACATCCAACACCGAAAAAAGATAAATATTTGTAAAAATTATATTTATTTTTTTATTTTCGTAAACAGTCCTAGCGTTCCCGGACACATTCGGGACGGAGCACATCACGGACGCGCAATTCAAAATCGGTCAGCGTGCAGTCCTTGCCGTCCTCATACGGGCCGCACCACGGCACTTCAATATCCTGCCTCAGAACCCCGCCCTTCATGGAGGGATCGTGCAGCGTATCCAACGACTGTCCGATCATCCCGGCCCGAAGCCGGTAGACGTCGTTTTGCAGCCACAGCGTCAGCACCAGCGCGCTCGCCGGGGGAATTTCATCGGGCGCATAGCCGGGGAGCTGCCAATGCAGGCCGAGCAGGCCGCCGATGTTCGCAATATTCGTATCGTGCCCAACGAACACCACAACCTTCGCCTTGTTGACGGCGGGATCGGCATACCGGCCCGTAAGCGCGTTCGCCATATCCAGCAGCAGTTCGCTGCCGCGCCCGGCGGCAACGGAAGGCGCGCGGTTCACGGCGTCAAACACCTTGCTGTGCACCGGGAGCAGGCGTTGCAGCGCCGCCTTGTCCACGGCCCCCCATCCGGCGGGATGATCCCACTGCCCATACTCCAGCAGCATGATTTCCGCCGCGCTTGAAGCCGTCCCCAATTTGCCGTCGAGGTGGACTGTACGGTTATCCTTGGCAAGCGTCAGGCGCGTGGGCACGTCCATTGCCGTGCACCCTTCGGGCAATTGATGCCTGCGGCAAAATTCGGGAGATGCGGGGCCAAGGATGGCCGCCAGCTCCCCTATCGGCGCCGAGAGCGACTGCTCAAGCCCCTCAATCGTGCTGACGGGGATTTCGTCCCGAACAACGGCGGGATCGAGCGTGCAATATCCGGCCTCCAACGGATGGAACAGCGGATCGGGCTGTGCCTTTTCATTCACGACAGGCTTGAACCCGCACCCCGGAGCCAGCCCCTCAAGTACGGCTTCCCCCGTAGCCCGCGTGCGCTGATCACGGTCGGCACGGACGGCTATCGTCCCGGCCTCCGGGCAGCCTTTTGAAGGCAGCAAACCGGCCTCGCGCAACAACGCCGCCTCCTGTTCCCACATCGCGGCAACCAGCTTGGCCCCGCGCGGGGTCAGCACGCCGCGCTTCACGGGCCATTCGGGCCAGTCCTTGCGGCTCCAGCTTTCAAGCGTTTCGGATGATTGCGTGGGCGAACGGACGCCGTGCCGCGACAATACCACCATTTTCAAAAGTTTTGCGTCGCCGCCGCCCTGATCCGCCGCCCCGCCCTCCGGCGCGGCTGCGGCAAGCAGCACGCACAGCGCCAATATGGACAGTCCCCATTTCATGATTATCCTCCTTTGTTGGGGGCAGGCTACGCGTATTCCCAGCTTGCAGCCACCCCATGATAATCAGCATCCTTCCGCCGACAGGCCCCTCCGAGGCCCGCCCCTTTTTCAAGGAGTCCACGCTATGATGAAACGGTTCGTTCCGGTATTGGCCGCCTGTCTCTTCCTCATGTTCGGCACGGCGCAGGCCGCCACCTCCCTTGCCCTCCCCCCTCCCGATACCAAAGGGGGGAAGCCGCTCATGCAAACGCTCAGCGGACGGGCGACAAACCGCACGTTCACCGCAAAACCGCTTTCAGACAAACTGCTCGGCGATTTGCTCTGGGCCGCGTACGGCGTGAACCGCCCCAACGGGAAACGAACCATCCCCACGGCCCAAAACCGGCAGGATCTTGAAATCTACGTCCTCCGCAGCAGCGGGGCATGGCTCTACGACGCCCCGAAACACAGCCTCAACCAGGTCACTTCCTCCGACCTGCGCAGCTTCCTCGCCGGGCAGGGCCTTGTCCGCGAAGCCCCGGTAGGGCTGGTGTACGTCACCGACACCCAGAAAAACGGCAAGGAGCTTTTTGCCGCCATGCATGCGGGTTCCGCCTACCAGAACGTGGGCTTGTTCTGCGCTTCCGTGGGCCTGCACAACGTCGTCCGCGCTTCCTACGATGCCGAAGGCCTCGCTTCCGCCCTCGGCCTCCCCAAATCCAAACGTATCCTGATTTCCCAAAGCATCGGATGGGGCGAATAGAAAAAAGTAGGCTGTGTTATGGAAAATGGTTGATGCTTTTTTTCCTTGAAGCTCCAAAGGGATAACCGAGAAAATGCCCTGGCCGTGGTTCTCGCCAAGGGGGAAATCGGAGAAAAAGGCTGTATTTTCCGGCAACAAACCGGATCCGTACGCATCCCTCTGCCATTTTCGAGCCTGCTCCGGCCGAGGAGCGCGTACGGGAGGAAACATGACATCTCAGTTACGAAAAATACATAGCGTCATTGAACAATTTCTGCTGCCGATGGCGGAAGCCGTTTCCGGCTGGCCCACTCTGGCGGCGATACGATCCGCGCTTATCGTCACCCTGCCGCTCATGTTCCTCGGTTCCCTTGCCGAACTGCTGATCAGCTTCCCGTTGGATGCCTACAGGGACTTCATGTTCCGGCAGTTCGGCCCTGAATGGCGGATGTTTGGGCAAATCCTGAAAGACGCCACCTTTTCCGTGATGTCCCTCATCATGGTTTTTTCCATAGGCCACCATCTGACGGATCAGTTCAACCATGACCATCCGGTTCTGCGGGCCAATCCGGTCATCGCGGGGCTTGTGGCCTTTACAGCCTTCTTCTGCCTGCTTCAGCAGGACGGGGCGGCGCTTAACCGGCGGTGGCTCGGCGTTGCCGGGCTGTTTGTGGCCATCCTCGTGGGTGTGCTCGCTACCCGGCTGTTTTTGCGCTTCTTTTCCATGAAGCGGCTGCACCTCCACTTGCCCGGCGGGACGCCCGACATCGCCATCCCGCAGGCCTTCAACGCCTTCCTTCCCGGCATGCTGACCGTGCTCGTGTTCGCGGGGGTTGGCGCGGGTATGCAGACGTTCGTGGGCATGTCCCTGCATGAGGCCGTATATCAGATTATCAGGATGCCTTTTGACGCCATCGGGGAAGGGCTCGGCCGGGGGATGCTGTATATCCTTTCGCTCCACGCCCTTTGGTTCGCGGGGATCCACGGCTCCAACGTCCTCGACCCGATCACCCACGATATTTACGGCGCGGCCATGCTCGCCAACGAGATGGCGGCCGCCGCCGGGGAGCCCTTGCCGCACATCATGACCAAGACGTTCATGGATACCTTCGTATTCATGGGCGGGGCAGGGACGGGCATCAGCCTCGCCGGGGCGCTGATTCTCTTCGGCAAGACGCAGGCCAGCCGGAAAATCGGGATTTTTTCGCTTGTGCCGGGGCTGTTCAACATCAATGAAGTGCTGCTGTTCGGCCTGCCCATCGTGCTCAACCCGCTCATGCTGATCCCGTTCCTGTGTACGCCCGTCCTGCTGGCGGCGATCAGCTACGTCGCGGTTGCCGTGGGATTGGTTCCGGGAACCAACGTAGCCACGGAGTGGACGACCCCCATCCTGCTCAACGGCTACCTGTCCACGGGCTCCCTGAGGGGCTCGGCGCTGCAATTGGCGAACCTTGCGGTGGGTGTGCTCATCTACGCACCCTTTGTCATTATTTTAAATAAAATCAAGGTAAAGCAGATCAACGACGCCTTTAGGAGCCTGCTCCGCCGTTCCTGCGCCACGGCGGACGCTTCCCGGCGCTGCCTTGACCATAATGACGATGCGGGTTCCCTTGCCCGGAGCCTGATTACGGATCTTGAGTACGACTATCGGCACGGCGAAGGGCTGTTCCTCGAATTCCAGCCGCAGATATGTTCCCGAACCGGCAGGGTTGTAGGCGTGGAATCGCTTATCCGCTGGAGGCACCCCTCCTATGGTTTAATCCCGGCCCCCATTACCGTGGCGCTGGCCGAGGATTCCGGGCTTATCCGGCCCATCGGGCTGTGGGTCTTCGAGAGGGCCTGTCAGGTGCGCAAGAGCTGGCTCGACGCCGGAATTACGGATCTCTCAATGGCGGTCAACGTGTCGGCCCTCCAGTTGGAGCGATCTTTTCCGAAACGGCTTCTTGACATCGCGGCCCGTTACGGTTTGCCGCCGTCCCTGATGGAGGTGGAGGTTACGGAGTCGAGCGCGTTGGGTTCCGATACGCCGGAAAGCCATATCCTTTCCCGCGTCTACGAGGCGGGATTCCCCGTAGCCATCGACGATTTTGGGATGGGGCACAGCTCCCTCAAATATTTGAAGCAATTCCCCGTCAGTGTGGTCAAGATCGACGGCGCGATCAGCCGGGAGGTGGGCACGAACTCAATCTGTTCGGACATCGTGGCTTCGATCACCCGCCTCTGCCGGGCGCGGAACATGCTCAGCGTGGCGGAATTCGTTGAAAACGAGGAGCAGGCCGCACTCCTCCACGAACTCGGCTGCGACGTGTTCCAAGGCTACCTGTACAGCAAGTCGCTCCTGCCTTCCGACTGCCTCCGGTTCATCCAAAAGACAAACGGCGGGAACGGTGCGTAAGGCCAGCTTGAAACGGCGTGTGTTTCAGGGGGGCATCCTGTGGGCGAACCCGATGCTGGTGGGGCAATCCAAAGCCATGCCCCCCTGCGCGCCCGCAATGAAAGCGGAATGGACGCGGAAGGCGCGAACCTTCAAGTGTTTCTTCAAGTTTTTGTTTCGCCCGGCCGGGTACGTCCCGCCCGTAATGCTTTGGTTTCGCCGGATGTTTCTCCCGCCATACTTTTCCGTTTGGATGCCCCGCAGCCCCGCCTTTTCGGACGCCCGGAACATCGGGGCGGCCCGAACCCTGCCGCGCCTGCGCCTTGGGATCGCCGCGGTTGCGTGCGTGCTGCTGGCTGCCCTGAGCGCCGTCCCCGCCGGGGCGAACGACGATCTCGCGCCCGAAACGCAGGGGCTCGACTCACGGGAAGCTTTCCGCACCGGGACGCGGTTTTTCGACGAAGCGGAGGTTTCGGGCGGCCTGTATTTCTTCCGGCGCGACCGCAGGCGCTACGACGTGGACAAAGGCCGGTACGGGACGAACCTCAACCACGCCTCGGTGCAGGCGAACGCGGATTTCGTCTCCGGGTTTGCGGGCGGCTGGCTTGGGTTTGATTTCGGCGTATTCGGCTCGCACGATATCATGAACAAGGGCGCAGTGGATCACGAAATGGGCTTTGAGCCGTGGGGCGACCCGTGGCATCCCGACTGGGGCAAGCGCCGCACCGACGACGGCGTATCCGTATACAAGGCCGCGCTCAAGGCCAAGGCCGGCCCCGCATGGGCCAAGGCGGGATGGTTCCAACCCACGGGGCCGGGCGTGCTTGGGGTCAACTGGTCCATCATGCCGGGCACGTACCGGGGCGTGAACGCCGGGGCCGACTTTGGGCGGCTGTCGCTGGCGGCGGCGTGGGCCGACGAATACAAATCCCCGTGGTTCGTCAACATGAACCGCTTCCGCAGGAACGACGGCGAAACGTCCGTGCCGTGGCTGTGGAGCGCCGGGGCGCGGTACGCCTTTGAAGGCGGCCTGACGCTTGAACTCGGCTGCGGCGCATCCAAAAACCATTTGCGCAACGCCCACTTCAAGGGCAGCTATCGGACGGGGGGCGGCGCGGGCCCCCTTACCGTTGGTTACCATGCCTATTTCATGGACGACAGCGACGATTCGGGAAAGGGCGAGAACGACAATTTCGACGGCCTCGCCTCACTGCACTATCTGTTCGGGAAATACGAGGCCCCGCCGTGGACTTTCCGGCTGGAGGGAACCTACGCCCGCGCCCCCATGTCCGGGCCGCAGAGCCAGGGGCAATTCTCCTACCGCCTGACCGACCGCAACGGCAGTTCCAGCGGCGCGTTCGACGTGTGGTGGGACGCCCGTTCGGACTGGAACGCCGACAACGAAAAGGCCGCTTATTTCGGCGTAATGCGCACGCTCGACGACCTGCTCCCCATAGCCGGGTTTTCAGCGGGCGCGGGTACGGCGCTGGGCTTCGACGGCAGGGGCTATGGTACGGCGGAACATCTCAAGGAGTGGGCTTTCACCTTTGACCTTGCTTACGTGAAGCCCGGCGGCCCGCTTGAAGGGGCTTTCGTCAAACTGCATTACACCGAATACCGCAACGGTACGGCCCAGCCGAGCTGGGGCACATACCGGAACGCCTTCCAATCCGAACACGATCTCAAGCTGCTTATGGGGATTCCTTTTTCGCTGTGACTCTTGGAATCCCAAAAGAGGGGGCCCCTTGCCGCAGCCGTCCGTTTCCGGGAACGCGGCGGACGGGGCTTGATGCGATGCAGACCCCGCAGGATGTGTCCGCTTCTTCACGACATGGTGGGGCTGCGGCATCTTTTCCCGTGGCCCTGTCATGGGATGTGGCAGTTTCATCTCTGCAATCCAGTGAAAAGACAGCCGTTTTCTCTTTGTTTCGGCTGGCTCCATCACGAACCGTTCTGCCGGATATCCCTTTGGAACTTCAGGAAAAAATCAAGGCTCTGTCATGGTACATGGTTGTTTTGTTTCAGCAATATACTGAAAATATATGCTTTTTCTCCAAATTTTCCGCTGGCGGGCTCTGTGATTGGGGAATTTTCTTGGTTATTTCTTTGGAATTTCAAGGAAATAAAGCATCAACCGTTTTCTATGACACAGCCAAAATCAATAGCCTGCCTGCGGAGAGCCTTTCCCCTGTCTTTGCGGCAAGCGGTATGGTGAGGCGTTTTATCGGCTTCACGGCATGATGAAACAACCACAAACCAGAACAGGGCCTTTCCTTTTTGGGCTGAGCCCATGATTGAGCCATGTTGCTGGCCATCTCTTTGGAACTTTAAGAAAAGCCATCGCTTCCTACGGCGGAATCAAAAAACCTTGAAGGGGGAGGGGGAAATATTTTTAGGCGTTCCCCCTCCCCCTGCCCAGAGGCTGCCTCCGCTCAGTCCGTGCGCCTGTTGAGCGAGACGAGCAGGAAGGCGGCTACGGTGCCGATTGCGGCTACGATGGTCATGCTCTGGATGGCGCGGGGCAGGCCGTAGCCGTCGGCGATCCAGCCGAGGAGCGGGGCGACGATGCCGCCCATGCTGGTGGCGAGGCCAAGGGTGACGCCGGAGGCGAAACCGATGTTTTTCGCCAAATACTTCTGCCCAAGTACGACCATTGAGCTGAACGGCGCGTACAGGGAAAAGCCGAGGGGCAGCAGGAGCGCGAAGGCCGCGTAGAGGTTGTCCACCAAGCCGAAAAGGATGATGGAGGGGATCAGGATCACGTAGGAGAGCCGGATGATCCGCAGGTAGCCGAAACGATCCGAGAGCATCCCGCCGATAAAGTTGCTGATGACGCCGAATGTGCAGAAACAGGTCAGGGCCGCGGCCCCGGCAGCCTTGGACTGGCCGAAGTTATGGATCCAGTAGAGCGGGATGAAGGTGTTGCAGCCCACAAACAGGACGGAACGGGAAATGATCGCCAGCGTCAGCTTGGAGAATTCTTTCCAGTTGTTCGTCACCTCTTCGGCTTCCCCGGCGGCTTTCGCATTGTCGGCTTCAATTTTCTTCATGCCTGAGAGGTGTGAGATCTGGTAGAGGAGGATGACCGACATGACGAGGGCGATGAGGCCGAAAACGGACGTCCCGGACAGGCCGAACGCGCCGATGGCCGCGACCGCAAGCATGGGGCCGAATACGAACCCGCTGTTGCCCCCTATGGAGAAGAGGCTCAGGCCCGTGCCCTTGGAAGCGCCCGAAACCTTATTGGCGAAACGCGCGCCTTCGGGATGGAACAGGGCCGCGCCCACGCCGCTCAGGGCAATGGCCGTGAAAATGGCCCAGTAGCTGTGCAGGAAACCGATGGAGGCCAGCCCGCCCCCGGCAAGCAGGACGCCCACCGGAATGAACCACGGCTTGGAAAGCCTGTCGGACAGGTAGCCAAAAGCCGGCTGGATAATCGAGGAGAGGCAGGAAAAGGCGAACATGAACCCGGCGGATGCCTGATAATCGAAGCCGTACGCGGCGATCAGGAAGGGCAGGATGGCGGGCAGCGCGCCGCCGTTGATGTCGCACGAAAGATGCCCAAGCGACACAAGGAAAAGTTTCTTTTTGTCCATGACGATAACCTTTGTCCGCAGGCGGGGACGGATGAGGGGACGGGCATTCCCGGCGGCACGAAAGTCCGGCGCGGCAGCCACGGCACGTTGGATAGTGGGAAATCTCAGGCGAAAAAGCAAGGCCCTTTATGGCGGAAGGCCCTGCCACGGCATGTGGTGGCTTTTTTTACAAGAGGGCAACCGGCATGTTCCTCTACGTTTCCGCTGGCCGGCCCTATGGCTGGGGGCTTCCATAGGGCCCTTGCTTGGGATTTCGAGGAATGGGCATCGCCCGTTTGCCCTCGGCAGGGCCTGATGGAAAACAAAGGCGCTCAGGGGGATGGAAGGCCGGGGCGGAGTGCCGTTTGCCGGGGCGGTATCCTGTGCCGCGTGCTGTACAAAGGGGCGGGGCATCCTGCTTTGCCTGCGGAAAACCGCCTCCCGGATCATATCCCGGAGGCGGTTTCCATATGGGGCCTCATGGCCCTCCGCTTATGGAAAAGGGAGGGTTACGGCCTGTTGAGATCGAGCCGTTCAAACGTATGCGATCCGTCCGTGCCGACAAGGATCTGCATGTTGAGGGTGAGCGGCAGCGACGGATCGGATAGAATGTCCACGAGGACGGTGCCGTCCGGCTGCTCTTTGGCGAAAACGGAGAAATTGCCGTGCTCGCTGAACTGCACGCCGGGGAAGCAGGTGCTGAGCACACGGGGCATGATCAGCGGCGCTTGCGAGAAGCACTGCATGACCCGTGCAAGCTGCCTTTCGGAATGGGTCATGGCGCCCACACTGCCGATGATCCCGGCAAAAAACGGGTTTTCCGGCTTATTCTCCTCATCGGGGATGTGGGACGGGTTGACGGAGAAGCCATGCCCGTTGCGATCCTCGAAGTGCATGAGGGTATTCCTCCCGCGGCGGCGGAAGTCCGTTACGAGGCCGTACGCCGTCCTCTGATCGATGCCGCTCAGCGTGCCCATATCACTGACTATGGAGATCTCATCCAGAGAGAGCCGCGCATGGGGGCGGGTCAAGGCGAGAAGCTTCTTGGGGCTCAGGCCGTAACTGCTGTTGTTCATGAGGGAGACTTCCCTCACCTCCTCGACCATATCCGGTGCCGCGGCCTGAAGCAGGGCCTGATACTTTTGGGAAACGAACGCGATGAGATCCGCGCCGAAGCGTTCGTCGCTGATGCCCCTGGGCATGGAGCCGCCGATCATGGCCGCCCAGATCTGCCGGTTGGAAAGCGGCTTGCCGTGGTTGCTTCTCAGCGCGGCGAGCAGGTCGGAAGCCGAGGCTTCCACCCAGTACGAAAGCAGGAAATCCTGCGGGCCCTGCGAGGTCTGGACAAGCTGCGTATGGATGGCGCGAAGCTGCTCCCACTCCTGCGGCGTGAGCCGTTCGGCATGGCGGTTCATCTGGGCGTCGAAATCGGTGATGACGCCGGGGGCGAACTGGCGGAGCCGGCCGAGCGGGGAATTCGTGTCGCCGGGCATCTCGCACAGGTGATTGAGCTCTCTGCTGAAATACATCGGATCGATTTGCGGGTTCCGGCCAATCCGGTATTCGGCGTTCTGGCGCAGGTAGTTCATGATCTGCATCACGCCTTTCAGCGGGGCGGTATTGTCCGGGGCATTCCGGTGCCCCGCAAGGTAGATGCAGGCCCCGGCGAGCTGGTGCGCCATCTCGGACTGCATGTTCTCCGCGACATCGAGAAGCTGCCCCTCCGTCATGCCTTCAAGGATGAAATCGCACATCATGGGAAGCAAATCTTCGGCTCCGGGCAGTTGCTCGTAATGCTCATGGAACGCGCAATACTGTCTGGACATATCTGTGATGGCCTCCGTGAAGCGCCCGGGGGTTTGATCAAGCCGCTCCATTCTGATGAGCCGGGCCTGCTCGGGCAGCGACTTCGCCGCCGTGAACGCCTCGGCTATGGCCCCGGCATCGCGCACGCCGTAGCGCTGGGCGATCTTCTTCATGATCGCCTTGTCCTCAGCTCTGAAGTGTCCGGGAGGCAGGTAGGCTCCGGGCTCAGGGGCCGGGTTGGGGGGCAGGGCGTCGATGTCGTCCAGGGTGTCCTTGAGGGCCAGAAGTTCGGCCCCGATGACGTCCTTGGCGAGTTGGCGCAGTTCCGCCGCGTCAACGGCATACCCTCCTTCATTGGCCGCGTTGATCAGGGGCATAAGGGCATGGCTGACGCCCTGATAGAACGGCCTCGGATTGATGGCGTCGGGATCCAGGCCCGCGAGATCGCCATCCTCGTTGAAGGAGTCGAAAAGGGCGCGGAAGGCGTCCGTATTCTCCTCGACGACACTTTCAGTCTCAGGGATGAGTTCACTTACGACGTCATTGAAGGTCTTCAGATTGGCCTTGGACAGGTCGCTGCTCTGCTTGGCGCTGAGCCGGGGGATGTCAAGGCCGTGTGCGCGGGCGAACTCCCGCAGCTCGACGGGGAGTTGTTCCGCATCCCCGAATACCTCGAACTTTGATTCGAGGAAACTGCTCAGGAGCTCCCCATCCTGCCGTTGGATTTCTTCGGACTGCGGATCGACGTCGCCGGGCGTTGCAATCCCCATTTCGACCTTTTGTTCGCGGGACATGAGGCTGATGAGCACCCTGGCGTGCCCTTCGAGGCTACGGAACTGGGTCATGCTTTCCTTGAGGAATTCCAGCCCCGACGCCTTGCCGAGCCCGCGCTGGATGGCTCCGTTGAGCGTGGCGAACTGGCTGGCGAGGGGGCCGAACTTGTCCACCGCCCTGTGCATGAGTTCGGGCAGCATGTCCTGCGTGACCCCGCGCCGGGCCAGCAGCATGGAGACGGAGTTGCGGAGCACGGCGGCGATGTCGTCCGCGCCGTAATCGCCCTCAAAACTGTGGGCCGCCGAATTGAGCGCGTCGGCATGATCGGCGATGCGTTCGAGGAAAGCGGCGTCCATAGGCACGCTGTCGTTGAGGAGCTGCTCCACCATCACGTCGCCCGCGAGCATGGCGTTGATGTAGCGGGGCATGGTTTCCGCAGTGACCGGCGGATTCAGGTTGCCCGGCGGGTCTTGCGCCATGATGGAAAATTCATGGAGCAGAGGGAGGTTGCTTTCCACAAAGGACTGCACGGCTGTGCCCAGCGCTTCGGCCACGCGCTCCTGGGACGGAAAGACGCCGGGGCCGGGGTTGGCGTTGAGCAGCGCCTTGCAGTGCTTGACCACGGCAGGGTTGTTGGCAATGGCGGAACTGAAGTTTTGGGGCAGCCCGGCAAGGGTCATGGCTTGGCGTATGCCTTTGGATTTGGCGGCGATATTCATCATGAAGCCGCGCACGGCGTCCTGCCGTTCGGCGGGGGTGGCAAGCGCAGGCATGTTTGTGGCGAAACTGACCGCCAGCCCTTGCAGGGCGTCCCGCCCAAGCGTGGGGAGCGCTTCCTTGAGCGCGGCGAGCATGTCCTTGCCGTTGGGGAAATGCGGCAGCGGTTCGAGGATATTGGGTTCCAGCGCGGAAAGGATCTCGATGTCCTCGGCCTTGGCGCTGCTGAAGGCCGTCTGGAGCCGGGTGAAGGCGCCTTGGGTTCCGTGGGCTTCCATGTCGGCCCTCAAGTGCCCGGCAAAAAAGCCGTCGTCGCCCGTGAGCGGTTGGCTGAGGAGCATGAGGGCCTTGCTTACGGCTGCGCCGTGCCCGCCCGCTTCGGGGAGCCGGGTGAGCGCGCCGATATTCTGGGGGACGACCTTTTCGCAAAGATACGCCTGTACGGCGTTGCGTTGCCCTTCCGGGGTGCCGGTATCCAGATTGCGGGCCAGCGCGAACTGGGCGAAGGCGGCGGCGTGCCCGGCAGGGATCGCGTTGTCCTCGGCAAGTTGGCGGCCTACGGCAATGGCTTCTGCATACAGGACGGAATCGCGCACGAGCTTGACGTCCCCGGCGGTGAGGGGCTTGCCCCCTTCAAGCTTCGCGTTGAGTATCCCCCGCACGTCGGCGCTGATGTTGCGGAACTGCGGGGATTGTTCAAGGGCGTTCAAAAAGGCCGTGACCGTGGCCCGGTTCTCTTCGGCCTTGGCGCTGCGGGAAAGCTTGTGGATGCCGTGCAGCGAAGACGTATCGCCAACGGATTCACCACCGTTTTGCAGGAAAAGGGATGCGGAATCGCCAACTGTGTTGGCGCTGTTGAAGAATTGTTGAAGGGAAACAGGCATACGGCCTCCTATAGCTGAAACAAGATGGGTGTCCGGTACGAAACCTCGGCTCCTTGATTAAAGATACGCCGTGTTGTGGTTTAAGCCCCGCCGTAGCAAGGGTTTGGTTTTATTCTATGCCGGTTCGAGAGAGGCTTCTTTTTCCGTCGAGGGCTTCACCACCGGATGCCTTCAAAAAATCCAATAAAGCCCATCGCGGCAATGCGCATCAGGCAAGTGCACACCAAGCAAATGCCGTGACGGAACCCTGAGCCGTCCATCCCCGGCGTCGTTTTCGGCTGAAGCTGCGCCGCCGTACGGCGCACATTGCTCCCGGCGTGGGGAGGCGAACTGTTGAAGGTACGCCGCATACGGCGTGCCGGATTGCCCGGCTTCGGGGCGTTCCGCCTAGACGCGGAGGAATTGCGCGGCTGAGAAAGCCGGTTCCGCGGCATCCCCCACGCCGCCGTCGAGGACGGCTTGCTGCGCCTTTTCCGTAAGCTCTTCCTGTTCCTTGTTCATGGCGTCGAGGCGGGTTTTCCATGTTTCCGAGAACAGGATGACGTTGTTGACGGCTTTGAGGAAATCCCCGGTGTCGAGCCCGTAGACGGGGATCGGGAAGTTCAGCCCGACCATGCCGGTGGCGTCGTTATAGCTGAGTGCGCCGCCTTGCGTGTCCGCGAGGAGGAAGTTCGAGGCCAGCAGCAGGCGGCAGATTTCGCCGTTGCGCCAACCGCCGAGGGCGCCGACTTCAACATACACGATGAAGGAGTTCGTTGCCTCGATCCATTGGATCAGCAGGTTACGGCCTCCGAGCGAAAGGGTGGCCGCCCCGGATGCGGACAAGGTGATGTCCATGCCGGTTTCTTTACTCAGTGCCTCGATATACGGCGTAGCGCTCATGGTTTCTCCTGAAAAGGTGAGGGGTACGGCATCATACGGAGATGCCAATAATGTTGTTGAAAATATCCTTCTGAAAGGAATTTAGCAAGAAGCGATCCAAAGAACCGGAGGAAAGCCCGCTGCGGTGCGGGGCTCCATTGGCTTCGCTGAGCCGTGCCCACTTTCTGCCCTTCGGAGAAGAGGCAGCCCAAACAGATCCATAACCGCCGGGGGCGGCCTCGACCCCGAACGCGAATCAGGGCCGGTAGCCACGCGCTTTATGGTCGGAATGGCGGTTGAGGCGGCTGGGGATTGATGTGGAAAGCTGCCGCGGCGGTAAAGGGTGAGGGACTGGCATCCGGGGGGTAAACTTTTCCAGGGCCTGTTCATACAAACAAAGAATAAACATAATCTTTACAAATGATTATCCTTATTTTTGAGCGATGCTGCATTTTTCTTCAATCCTCTTCAATCATGGGAAAAATCCAGCATAGCGTGAACACGCCCTAAAGCACCTTTAACCCGTTCAACAGGATAATGACGATAAGAACCGGAGTGACATAGCGGCACAGGAACAGGATGGCCTTGGCGCAGGCGAGGTTGTGCAGCGTCCCGCCGTTGGTCAGGGCATCCAGCGCGTCGCTGCGGTTCCAGACATACCCGACGAACAAGCTCAGGAGCAGGCCGTCCAGCGGCAGCATCAGGTTTGAAGACAGGAAATCGTACAGATCGAACAGGGACATCCCGAATACGGTAAAGCCCGACAGCACGCTGGTGGACAGGGTCGCGGGCGCGCCGAGCAGGATCAGCGCAAGGGTCATGAGCACGGTCGCCCGAGGCCGGGAAATGCGGAACGTCTCGGAGAGCCATGCTACCGACACTTCAAGCAAGGACAGCATCGCGCCCATCGAGGCCACGGCGGAGAGGATAAAAAACAATGCGGTGAAAAGCTGCCCGCCGGGCATGGATGCGAATACGGCGGGGATGGTCAGGAACAGCAGGCTTGTCCCGGCCGTGGGTTCAAAGCCAAAGCTGAACACGGCGGGGAATACGGCGATGCCTGCCAGAATGGACACCAGCAGATCACAGATCATCACGCGGACGGCAAGGAACGGCACATGCGTATCCGAACGGAAGTAGCTCCCGTATGTGATCATGCAGCCGAACCCGATGGACATTTTGAAGAAGGCCAGCCCCATCGCCATGAGCACCACAGAGCCGTCGATACGCGAGAAATCCGGCATGAACAGGAACTTCAGGCCCTCCATCGCATTGGGCAAGGTCAGGCTGCGTATGCAGACCACCACAAGCAGGATGAACAAAAGCGGGATCAGGATACGGGTGGCTTTTTCAATGCCGCCGGACGCCCCCCGCAGGATGACCGAAGCCGTCAGGCCGAGCACCAGCCACTGCCAGAACAGCGACTTCCACGGGCAGGCAAGCAGGGACGAAAAAGCTTCCTTGGCCACGGCGGGATCCTGCGTGTGCACGCTCCCGGTAATGCCCTTGGGGATATAGGCGAACACCCAGCCCGCCACATCCGAATAAAAACTCAGGATCGTCACCGCACCGGCAATGCCCAGCCCGCCGATGATCCACCAAAACCGGTTTGAGGACAGCGCCTTGAAAGCCTGATACGCATTGGAGCGCGTCGAACGGCCGATGAGCAGTTCCGCAATCATGAGCGGAAGCCCCACAACCAGTGTGGACAGGATATACACGAGGAGGAACGAAGCGCCGCCGTGCTCGCCCGTCAAAGCGGGGAATTTCCAGATATTGCCCAGCCCGACCGACGATCCGAGCGTGGCCGCCAGCATGCCAAGGCGTGAAGCAAACAGATCGCGAGAGGTTTCCGCCATAATCAGCTCCGATAAAATAAAGGCGTGCCCCGGAAAGGCAGCCGTGAAAAGAAGGCCCGTGAATATCACGCCGATGGGATTGAGGCAAGAAACAGGGCCATTTCATCCTTTTTTCGGCCCTGTAGGGCCTGTTTCCCCCATTGCGCGGGGCCGGGGGGACGGTTCGCCGTGCTCCGCCCTCCCTAGTGCCGTACGCTTTTATGGCGTAGTATGCTATGGAAAAACACCCCAAAACCAGCCGCCTTATACAAATGCGGCAAAGGAGTCCCCATGCTTCCAGCCATATCCCCACAAGAAGCCTTCGAGCGTTTTTCCAAAGGCGAGGTCAGGCTTGTCGACATCCGCGAAACCAACGAGTATGCTCAAGAGTTCGTGCCGGGTTCCCGGCTGATCCCGCTCTCGATCATCGCCAAGCATCCCCTGAAGGACGCCGACGCCCCGGACAAGCCCATCGTCTTCTTCTGCCATTCGGGCAACCGTACCGCCAACGCTTCCGATCTGCTGGAACGCCTCGCCGGGGGCGTGCAAGCCTACCTCCTTGATGGCGGCATCTCCGGCTGGGGGAAGGCGGGGCTTCCCGTGGAGCATATCTCCTCAACCATCCCGCTGTTCCGCCAGATTCAGATCGCGGCCGGTTCCTTGGTGCTCATCGGCGTCATCGGCAGCGCCTTCTGGCATCCGTTTTTCTGGCTGTCCGCCTTTGTCGGTGCGGGGCTCATCTTCGCCGGGGTTTCCGGGTTCTGCGGCCTCGGCGTGCTGCTTTCGCGCATGCCGTGGAACCGGCGTTGAGCCGGGCCGTCTGAAAGCAAAGGCTCTGATACAACGTAAGCAATTGTTTTTTTTCTTTCTTGAGGTTTCAAGTAAACGGCCAACAAAATGCTTCCGGCATGGAACCCGTCAATGAAAAGCTGAAAAGGCTCTGTCATGGCATGTGGTTGTTCACTTCCGCAGCGCGGTGGACATACAGACTTTTTCCCAAGTTTTCCCCTTGGCGGG
>URTO01000007.1 GCA_900550745.1 uncultured Desulfovibrio sp.
AAGGCTCTATATCGCGTTATACAACGGTACTTCCGTTGCGCAGCCTCCCCACCAGTCGAAGTTTTTGCGGGAGGGGGTCCGGGGGAGGGCGCTTTTTTCAAAAAGCGTCCTCCCCCGATTCATCCCTCTTCACGATACGAGGTTCTGGAAACGCAAGGGCGCGGGCAAGGCATGGGAGGGCTTGGGGAAGGCGTTTTTTCCTGTGGAAAGGCGGCCTTCCCTTTCTGTTATAAAGAAAACCCTGTCGTCGTCATTTGCCAATCGGTGAAGCATGTCTTATTAGTTGAGGGATGCGGTACTCGCCGTGTATCCTCTTTTTTGGGAGTTTTCATGATAGGTTTCCTCGTACGCAAGATTTTCGGTAGTAAAAACGATCGTTTTCTGAAAAAACTCAGGCCGCTGGTGGCTAAAATCAATGCGCTTGAGCCCGAAATGCAGGCCCTTGCGGATGAGGAGCTGCCGCAGCGCCTGGCCGTTTATCGGGAACAGGTGCAAAGCGGGGAAAAGGATCTGGATGCCGTTCTCCCCGAAGTGTTCGCCCTTGTCCGCGAGGCCAGTACCCGTGTGCTCGGCATGCGCCATTACGACGTGCAGCTGCTCGGCGCGATGGCCTTGCACAACGGCAAGATTGCGGAAATGAAAACCGGCGAAGGCAAGACCCTCGTCGCCACCCTCGCCGTCATCCTGAACGCGTTGGAAGGCAAGGGCGTCCACGTCGTTACCGTCAACGACTACCTCGCTAAGCGTGACGCCGAATGGATGGGCCGGCTGTACAACTTCCTCGGCCTTTCCGTGGGCGTCATCGTCGCCGGCCTGAGCGATGAGCAGCGCAAGGAAGCCTACGGAGCGGACATCACCTACGGCACGAACAACGAGTTCGGCTTCGACTACCTGCGCGACAACATGAAGTTCTACGCCGAGCAGTTGGTGCAGCGCGGCCACCATTACGCCATCGTCGACGAAGTGGACTCCATCCTGATCGACGAAGCCCGTACGCCGCTCATCATCTCCGGCGCTTCCGACGAATCCACCGATCTGTATCAGAAGGTGGACGAAGTTGTCCGCACCCTCGAAAAGGAAAAGCACTACACCGTTGACGAGAAGGGCAAAACCGCGTCGCTCACCGATGAAGGCGTGCAGTATGTGGAAGAAAAGCTCGGCGTCGACAACCTGTACGATACCGCCAACATCACGGCGCAGCACCATGTGTTGCAATCCCTCAAGGCGCACACCGTATTCCGCCGCGACGTCGATTATATCGTGAAGGACGATCAGGTCGTCATCGTCGACGAATTCACGGGCCGCCTCATGGCCGGGCGCCGGTTCAGCGACGGCCTGCATCAGGCCCTTGAAGCCAAGGAACACGTCACCATCGCCGCCGAGAACCAGACCCTCGCCAGCATCACGTTCCAGAACTATTTCCGCATGTACGACAAGCTGTCGGGCATGACCGGCACGGCCGACACCGAAGCCGTGGAGTTCGCCCAGATCTACGGTCTGGAAGTGTCCACCATCCCGCCGAACCGCCCCATGATCCGCAGGGACATGCCTGATCTCATCTACCGGACGCGGCGTGAAAAGATGCAGGCCATCATTCAGGCCATCAAGGAGCTGCACGCCACAGGCCAGCCCGTGCTGGTGGGTACGATTTCCATCGAAACGTCCGAACTCATTTCGCAGCTCCTGAAGCGCGAAGGCGTGCCGCACAGCGTACTCAACGCCAAGCACCACGCGCAGGAAGCCGAAATCGTCGCGCAGGCCGGTCAGGTCGGCAAGGTGACCATCGCCACCAACATGGCGGGGCGCGGTACGGACATCAAGCTTGGGGAAGGCGTCGTCGAACTTGGCGGCCTGCACATCCTCGGCACCGAACGCCATGAGAGCCGCCGTATCGACAACCAGTTGCGCGGCCGTTCCGGGCGTCAGGGCGACCCCGGCTCATCCCGCTTCTATCTGTCGCTTGAAGACGATCTGATGCGCCTTTTCGGTTCCGATCGCCTTTCCGGGCTTATGCAGAAGCTTGGGATGCAGGAAGGCGAACCCATTGAGAACAACATGGTTTCCCGCGCCATTGAGAACGCCCAGAAGCGTGTGGAAGGCCATCATTTTGAAATCCGTAAGACCCTGCTGGACTATGACAACGTCATGAACCAGCAGCGTACCGTCATCTACAGCCTGCGCCGGGATCTGATGCGGGAGCCGGATCTTGAGCCCATCCTGAACGAGTATCTGTCCGATCTGCTGGACGATATGTATGACGGGCTTGAAGTTTCCAAGGCCGCGCATGACATCGAGGAAGAAAAGCCCGTGCGCGCCCGTTTGTCCGAGGTCATGAACATTGACCGCGTGCTGCCCGGCGATGCCCCCCTGCCGACCCGTGAAGAGGCGCAGGAGCTGGTGCAGTCCATTCTGGCCCAGTTGAAGGAAGAGGCCGGGCCGCTGTACGCCGACCTGCTGCGCTACTTCCTTCTGGAAGAATTGGATCGCGGCTGGAAGGAGCACCTCCGCAACATGGACTTCCTGCGCGACGGCATCGGCCTGCGCGGTTACGGCCAGCGCGATCCCAAGCTGGAGTACAAGCGCGAAGGCTTCAACATGTTCCAAGAACTGCTCGTGCACATCCGTGAGGGGGCGTTCCGCGCCCTTACCCGTGTACGCGTGGAGCAGCGCCCCGCGGAAGTTGCGGAAGAAGCCGTAGCCGCGCCCGAACCGGAACCGATGTTCCAGCACAAGGAGCAGCCGCAGCAGCTTTCCTATTCCAACGAACCGGAGGAACTGCTTGGGGCCCCCGCTCAGGCTAGGGCCGAGAATAAGCCGGGCCGCAACGATCCTTGTCCCTGCGGCAGCGGCAAGAAGTACAAGAAGTGCTGCGGTGCGAACGAGAAGTAGTGAAAGAGCTTTTGGGGAAGGGAGGGCTTTCCGAAAAAGGCCCTTCCTTCCCTCGGATTGCCGATGAAGGGCACAGCCCCGAAAAACTTTTCGCGTACCGGGTTCCCATGCGTGGGGTTCCTGCCGCATGAAAAGGGTGCATATGCAAACGCCTCCGGTGCTGCCGCGGGAGGCGTTTTTTAGTGGGCGCTGGTGAGGATGGGCTTGGGAACGCGTGAGATTGTCATGGCTTTTCCAAGGGAGTTCTGAGAAACTGAGTCACCTCCCTGTTGGGATAGAAAAAGGAAAAGGACATTGGGGAGGCGGCTGAAGGGCCTCCTTTTTTCTTTGAGCTGTAAAGTGAGGTAGTGATGCGGAACCGTCTGGTGCTGTTGGCGGCTTTGATGTTGTGTCTGTCCGGTGTCGCGGCTGCGGCCCCGGCGGTGGATATTGTGCTGTACCCTTCGAGTGCGCAGGTGCAGGTCGACGATACGCTGGCTGTGGAAAACGGGGCCGTGGCGTTTGTGCTTCCTGCGGGTGCCGACTTGGATTCCCTTGTGATTTCTTTGGATAAAGGCGAGGTCGCCAGCCGCCGGGCAATCCCGGTTCCGATGGCGGACAGTGAGGCCGTAGCGGCGCTGCGTCAGGATTTGGCCGAAGCGCGTGCGCGTGCGGCGGCGCTGGAAGGCGAAGCCGCGGCGGTGGCGGCGCGGATCTCGCTGTGGAGCAAGGGCGCGCTGGCGCAAGAAATTTCGATGGCGGAGATGGAAAAGCTGGATGCGGCTATGCCGGAACGCCTCAAGGCGTTGTATGTGCAGGCCGCCGCGCTGGAGCCGCAGGTCAAGGAAGCGCGGGAAGGCGTGGCGCGCCTTGAGCAGGCCCTGTCCGAATACGGCGATGCTGCGGAGGGCACCCGGATCGAGGCGCAGGTCAACGATCTCTCTGGAACTGTCCGGGTACGCTATTCGTATATGCTGTCCGGGTGCGGCTGGTCTCCGGCCTACCGGTTTGATGCGGTGCCTGAAAAGGGCTTGGTGCGTTTCACGCAGCAGGCGGAAATCCGGCAGGCGACGGGGCAGGACTGGAAGGACGTGCACCTTACGCTGGCTTCCTCCGATCCGGGCAGCGGGCTTCAGCCGGGAAGCCTGCCGGAGTGGACGTTGCGGAAGGCGGCAGGTATGCCTCGCGCGTTGGCTGCGGGCCCCGTCATGAAGTCGGCGGCGATGGATGCGGCCCCCAATATGATGAAGGCGGCTCCGTCCATAGATGTCCGTGAAATGGCGGCGTTTACGGTGTGGGACTTGGGGGCGCGCACGGTTCCAGCCGGTCGGCCCGTGCTGTTCGAGTTGGCGCGGGGCGGCTGGAAGGCGTCGTTCGTCCGCTTGGCCCGCCCCGGCTACGGCGGCAAGGCGGCATGGCTGATGGCTGAGGCTCGTTTGCCTGAAGCCGTGGACTGGCCGCATGGCCCGGCGCAGTATTCGGTGGATGGGCTGCCCGTGGGGGTGGGGACGTTTGCGCTGTCGGGGGATCATGAGGATATGTTTTTCGGCAGGGATTCCCGTGTGACGGTGGACATGAAGCAGGATCTCCGTCAGAGCGGCAGCGAGGGCTTTGTGGGCAAGCGTCAGACCCGTGACTGGAAGTGGACGATTGAGGTAACGAACAACCATACGCAGCCCGTTGCCGTGCGCGTGGAAGATCCCGAACCGCAGATCGGCGACAGCGCCATTGAGGTGAAGGTCATCGCCAAGCCCGCCCCGGTTGTGAAGGATCACGTCAATACGTGGAACCTCACCGTGCCCGCTTCCGGCAAGAGCGTCATCGGCTATACCGTCGAAGCCTCCGCGCCTGAGGACATGCGCCTTATCGACGGGAGGTAGGAAAATTGGGGAGGGGGAGGGGAAACTTTCTGAGGAAAGTTTCCCTCTTCCCTCCCCCAGTCCGCACGACCTCACAACCCACTCTAACCACACGAGGAAACAATGCATCTCGTCTGCTTTGGAGACTCGATCTGTTACGGCTACGGCGCGCGCCCCGGCGAAGGCTGGGTCGCGCAGATGACGCGTATGCTGGCAACCCTGCGCGAACCGGTTGCGGTGACCAACGCCGGGGTCAGCGGCGACACCACCTCAGATGGCCTGCGCCGTATGCAGTGGGACGTGGAACGCCACCACCCCAACGCCGTCTTCGTCCAGTTCGGCCTCAACGACGCCAGCTTCTGGCATTCGTCCGTGGGCCGGCCTCTGGTCGGCTCCAGAACCTACCTCGCCAACATGGGCGAAATCATCCAGCGCTCGTTCCGCAGCGGGGCGCATACCGTCTTTCTGGCCACCAACCACAGGCCTGCGGAAGCGCCGGGCATTCCGGGAGCCCAGCTTTACCGCCGCACCGTCCGGGAATACAACGAAGGGCTGCGGGCCACCTTTTCAGGGATGAAGGGCATCGTGCTCATCGACATGGAACGGCTTATCCTTGACCAATTCCCGGACACGGATACAATCCTCGCACCGGACGGCGTCCATCTGAACCGGATCGGAAACGACTTTTATTTCATGGCCATCGGCAGGCGCATCGCCCGCAGCCTCGCCGGATAACAGGTTGACCGTATGCCTCCCAAGAAAACCAACGCAGCCCGCCTCCTCGACGAGCTGGGCATTGATTACGAACTGCATGAGGCCCCCTACGACGAGGCCGACCTCTCCGCCACGGCAATGGCCCGCTCGCTCGGCGTGCCCGTGGAGGAGGTCTTCAAAACGCTGGTCGTCCGGGGCGACAAGACCGGAGTCCTCGAAGCCTGCATTCCCGGCGCCGCCGAGCTGAACCTCAAGGAACTCGCCGCCGTGTCCGGCAACAAGCATGTGGAGATGGTTCCGCTCAAGGAAGTCCAGCCCCTCACCGGCTATATCCGGGGCGGCTGCTCCCCGCTGGCCGGGAAAAAGCATTATCCCGTCTTTGTGGACGAAAGCGCCATCCTTTATGAGCGCATCTATGTCAGCGCCGGGCACCGCGGGGTACAGCTCCGCCTCGCCCCCGACGACCTTCTTCGTGCGGCTGAGGGAACCTACGCCGCCATCGCCCGCTATTGACAGTCCCCGGTTTGTCTGCAACAGGAAACGAGGCGCGTCCGGACGCGCCCTCAACCGATCACGCATTCCCGCCGCCCGCCGGCGAATCCTCCCCGGACGGGGAGGGAGAGGAGATTTTGATGATTCCTGTCGATAAACAGATGCAATTGATCAAACGCGGCATCACCAACCTGATTGACGAAGGCGAACTGCGCAAAAAGCTGGAACGGGGCAAGCCCCTTACCGTCAAGGCCGGTTTCGACCCCACCGCGCCGGATCTTCATCTGGGCCACACCGTCCTCATCCACAAGCTCCGCCATTTTCAGGAACTGGGCCACAGGGTCGTCTTCCTCATCGGCGACTTCACCGGACGCATCGGCGACCCCTCCGGCCGTTCCGCCACCCGTCCGCCCCTGACCACCGAACAGGTCATCGCCAACGCCGAAACCTATAAGGAACAGGTCTTCAAGATCCTCGATCCCGAAAAGACGGTCGTGGAATTCAACTCCCGCTGGCTCAACGAATTCACCGCCGCCGACTTCATCCGTCTGGGCTCCCGCTATACGCTGGCCCGCATGATGGAGCGCGACGACTTCGCCAAGCGTTACCGCGAAAACACGCCCATCGCCCTGCATGAGCTCCTCTATCCCCTCATGCAGGGGTATGACTCCGTGGCGCTCAAGGCCGACGTCGAAATGGGCGGCACCGACCAGACCTTCAACCTGCTGGTCGGCCGCACCCTCATGGGCCAGTACGACCTCGAACCGCAGTGCATCCTGACCGTGCCGCTGCTGGAAGGCTTGGACGGCGTGCGCAAGATGTCCAAATCCTACGGCAACTACATCGGCATCAACGAGCCCGCCGCCGACCAGTTCGGCAAGGCCATGTCCGTTTCCGACGATCTCATGTGGCGTTATTACGAACTCATCTCCAGCAGGTCGCTGGACGAGATCGCCACGCTCAAAAAGGATGTCGAAGAGGGCCGCCTGCATCCCAAGAAAGCCAAGGAGATGCTGGCATACGAAATCGTGGCCCGCTACCACGGCGAGGCACAGGCACAGGAAGCCTTGCAGGGCTTCAACTCGGTCTTTGCGGACGGCGGCATACCGGACGATGCGCCGGAGTTCGCCTGTGAGCACGGCGAAGCAAGCAAGCCCCCGGTCTTCCTGACCGACTCCGGCCTTGCCGCCTCGCGCGGCGAAGCCAAGCGCCTCATCAAGCAGGGCTCGCTCTCGCTTGACGGCAAACGCTGTGATGACGCCGAAACCCCGCTGGAACCGGGTTCCTACGTGGTGAAGCTCGGCAAAAAGCGCTTCCTGCGCCTGACGGTACGGTAATACATGCTCGACATTGACCTTGCGGTCTCCATAAAACGCTTATCGGTGGCCTTCGTGCCGCTGATGCTTGGGATCATCCTGCATGAGGTCGCCCACGGCTGGGCGGCCCTCAAGCGGGGTGACCCCACAGCCGCCATGCTCGGACGGCTGACGATCAACCCGGTGCCCCACATCGACCCGGTGGGCTTGTTCGTCTTCGTGCTGACCAGCCTGACCGGCCCCTTCGTCTTCGGCTGGGCCAAACCGGTGCCCATCAATCCCCGGAACTTCCGAAACATCGTAAAAGATACCATGCTGGTATCCTTTGCGGGGCCCGCCGCCAACTTCCTGCTGTCAATCGGGTTCGCCGTGCTCCTGCGCCTGCTCATCGAGTTCTTCCCGTTCGGCGAGTGGCAGGGCAACACCGTGTGGGACTTCTTCTTCCTCATGTTCCAGACCGGCGTGGTCGTGAATATCGGCCTCGGCTGGCTGAACCTGATGCCCATCCCGCCCCTCGACGGCAGCAAGATCCTCTGGGGCGTCCTGCCGCCGAAGCTGGGGTTCCAGTACATGCAGCTTGAGCGTTACGGTTTTCTGGTGCTCATCCTGCTGCTCATGACCGGGGCGCTCGGCTATATCCTCTACCCGCTGATACAGTTCTCTGTGAACACGGTCTTCTCGCTGGTTGTACTGAGTTGACGGAACGGCCAGAGAGGAGCCTTTGAAAGGGGGCTCCTTTCTGCTTTTGGCGGGCAAGAAGGGTTTGCCCGGAACAGGCGGCACGGCTGCGGAAAAGGGGGAGGCCATCCCGTGGGGCCGGAAAGCCGCCGCTCCCGGAAACCACCCTCCCTGCCGATACAAGGACGGACAAAGGACGGACAATGGATATGCTGAAACATCCCGGCATGGTCGAACTGCCCGAACTGCTGGAAAAACTGGATGCCCTGCGCGGGGAAGGCAAAAGGATCGTCTTCACCAACGGATGCTATGACATTCTGCATCCGGGGCATGTGGATCTGCTGAAACGCTGCAAGGCGCAGGGCGATGTGCTGGTGCTTGGGCTGAACAGCGACGAATCGGTCAAACGGCTGGGCAAGGGCGACGACCGGCCCGTCAACCCGTATCCGGTGCGGGCCTTCGTGCTCGCGCATCTGGAAAGCGTGGATTTCGTGGTGCGGTTCGACGAGGACACGCCCGCCAAGCTCATCGAAGCCGTACGGCCCGACGTACTGGCCAAAGGCGGGGACTGGCCCGTGGATCGCATTGCAGGCCGGGAAACGGTGCAGCGGCGCGGCGGCGAAGTCGTAAGCCTCCCCCTGCTGCAAGGCTATTCGACCACGGCGCTCATTGAAAAAATCCGCAGCGTCGCCCGGCACATCTGACTTTTAAGGGACTCAGCGGGATATGAGGAAAGGCTTGTTCTACACCCTGACGGCGGCCGCGTACCCGTTCGGCGCGTGTGTCCTGCTCCCCTTGCTCATACGGGACGTGGGCAAGGGAGCCGATGCAATGGGCAGAGGCATCGCGCAAGGTTTCGCGGCCCTTTTCTTCATGGGGTTCTGGACGTTATGCGTCCTCATCGCCAGCCTGGCGGCCTCGCGCATCCGGTACGGGGAATGCCTTGTCCCGTTCGTGGTCAACCTTTTCGCCATCATGCTCACCGCACTGTTCTGTTTATTATTTATCTAAGCCCCCTTAAAGGCACAGCAATGAAACCTCTTTTCTATTTTCTGACGGCGGCGGCCTATCCCTTCGGCCTTTATGTTGTGGTTCCCCTGTATATGAAGCACGGCTACGTTGCCGCGGGCGGCGACGCGGCGGGCCGCGCCATGGCCGCCGGGCTTGCCGAACTGTTCGCCATCGCCCTGTGGACACTCGGCGTGGTGGTCGTCAGCCTGCTTATCTCGCGCCTCCATTATAAGGAATGGCTCCCGACCATCGGCATCAACGCGATCATCATCCTGCTCTATCTTCGTTTTCAGCTCGGCCTTTAGGCCGCAGCCTTACGGGGTGAGGGGGAAGGGGATGCCGGAAAGCTCCCCTTCCCCAAGCCTGCCCGCGTGCAGCCATCCCTCACGGAACGCCTCACATATGCCGTCGATATGCCCAACCCTGCCTGCATACAGCCCATCCCTTCCCAAGGGGGATTGCCTGCCACCCCCGTTCACAGCCTTTTCCAGCACGGCCTTCGGCATACGCCGATCCTGAAGAAGCGATAGGCCCGCAACGGTTCCGGCTTGCCGCACCCGGCCCCGCTCAGCCGATGATGCCTACCTAGCGGATTGAGCCCGGCCCAGCCGTCAAAAAATCGTTGAAAAAAGCGGCCGGAGAAGCGAAAAGCTGCGGAGGGGCGATGGTGTTGTGCCGCGGCTCCCTTCAGGCACGGCACCCCGCTGCCCGCCCTCATCACGGGGAACGGGTTCTTGCCCGTCGAGCCTTTGGGCCGGGGCGGGCCTCTGCCCCCTTATTGCGGGGGAACGGGCGTGCTTCCCTTCAGGGGTGGCAGTCTGGGCAAACCCCGAACAGAAAGCACTCGTGATCTTCCACAAGGAACCCTGAGGGCGCGGCCTCCCGCTCGTTCAGGGCGCAGCCGGGCAGATCGTACACTCGGTTGCAGACCCGGCAGTGGAAATGATGGTGATGCCCCTTTCCCGTGCGTTCGTAGAGCGTGCCGAGGGACGGATGGCATACCTGTTTGAGCCAGCCGTTTTCCAACAACAGCTTCACGTTGCGGTACACGGTGGCCTGATTGAGCGATTCCACCGCCATCCGTCCGGCCTCCAATATTTCCTCAATGCCGAGGGGCCGATCCAACTGGCAAAAAACCTGCTCAATCGCCGCCCGCTGTGATGTCTTCCGTTTCATTCCCTACACCTCATACGACTGGGCCGCCGGCGCGTGCATCCTCGCGGAAGGTTCCGGTATTCCTGCAACCCATGCGCGTATCAGCCGCTGTAATGCACACATTCCCGCAGTCCGCACAACCTCTTGACACCTCATCCGGCAAGCATTAATTGCAAATGCCTTCGCAATAGCAATAAGCCGTCCGCGCTTTTCCCGCAAGGAGCCCCCATGCGTAAAACCACCGCCGGAACCGTATGCCTCATAGTCCTTATGTTGCTGTGCGGCGCCGCCCTCGCCCAGCCCCGGATACTCGCCACCACCTTCCCCGTGTACCAGATTGTCCGCAACATCACGCAAAACGTGCCGGATGCGGAAGTCCGGCTCATGCTCCCCGCGCAGGCCGGATGCCCCCACGATTACGCCCTCACGCCGCAGGACATGGCCAAGCTCGCACAGGCCGACATCCTTGTCCTCAATGGGCTTGGCCTTGAAGCCTTCCTCGGTTCCCCTTCGGCACGCGCCAAAAAGGAAATCCATACCATCGACAGTTCCAAGGGCATCTCCGGGCTGCTCCCCTATACGGATAGGGAAGCGGCGCACGGGGAGTATGAGGGGCACCGTCATGGGGGGATGAACCCCCACCTGTTCGCCAGCCCGCGCATGGCTGCGCAGATGGCCCGTTCCATCGCGGGGCAGCTTGCCGATCTCGATCCCGCCAACGCCGCGTCCTACTGGGCCAACGCCGAAAACTACGCCCGGAAGCTCGACGCGCTGGCCGACGAGTTCGCCGCGCTCGGCGGCAGGCTGAAAAACAACCGCATCATCACCCAGCACGGGGTGTTCGATTATCTGGCGCGCGACATGGGCCTTGATGTGACCGCGGTCATTCAGGCCGACGACACACAGGCGCCGTCCGCCTCCGATATGATGAAACTGATCAAGGCGATCCGCGACCAGCAGGTTGGGGCCATCTTTACGGAACCGCAGTACCCGGACAAGGTCGCCGCCACCCTGTCCCGCGAAACCGGGGTCGCTACGGCAAAGCTCGACCCCGCCGCCACGGGGCCGGCCTCCACGCCGCTGGACTATTACGAAAACACCATGCGCGCCAACCTGCACACGCTGGAGAGCACCCTTGGAACCAACTAACGCCGTCGCCTTCCGTGACGTATCCGTGCGCCGGAGCGGGCTCGCCATCCTTGAGCACGTCAACGCCACAGTCCCGCAGGGAAGCTGCACCGTCATCGTGGGCCCCAACGGTGCGGGCAAGACCACGCTCATCCTCGCCCTCATCGGCGAGATGCGCCACGGCGGGGCTATCGACATCATGCCGGGGCGGAATGGAAAATCCCTGCGGCTCGGCTATGTGCCGCAGCGCATCAGCATCGACCGGGGCATGCCGCTCACGGTCATGGAATTCCTCGTCATGGGCATCCAGAAGCGCCCGCTCTGGCTCGGCATCCGGCCCTCGCTGAAGGAACATTCGCTTGGGCTCCTCGCAATGGTCAAGGCGGAGCACCTCGCCTCCCGGCGGCTTGGCGATCTGTCCGGCGGCGAGATGCAGCGCGTCCTGTTGGCCCTTGCCTTACAGCAGGAACCGGAACTGCTCGTGCTCGACGAGCCCTCGGCCGGGGTAGATTTTCAGGGAGAGCACCTGTTCTGCGAGCTGCTGGACGAACTGCGCGCCGCCAAAGGGTTCACGCAGCTTATGGTCAGCCACGATCTCGGCATGGTCTTCCACCACGCCACGCACGTCATCTGCCTCAAACGGCATGTCTTCGCGGAAGGCACGCCCGACGAGGTGCTGACGCAAGAAAACCTTATGGCCCTGTTCGGCATGCACATGGGCCTCATCACCCCCCATGCCCCCGCCGAGGCCAAGCCAAAGGACAGCCATGTTTGATATCGAGCCGCTCTACCGCCTCGTCTCCCTGCTCCCCTTTGAGTGCCTACAGGCCGGGTTCATGCAGCAGGCCCTCACCGCCCTGATCCTGCTCGCGCCGATGGCGGCGACCATGGGCGTGCAGGTCGTCAGCTTCCGCATGGCCTTCTTTTCCGATGCGATCAGCCATTCCGCCTTCGCGGGCGTGGCGCTCGGTCTGATCTTTTCCATCAACCCACATGTCGCCATGCCGGTTTTCGGCATCCTCGTCGGGCTCGGCATCATGGCGGTACAGCGGAACAGCGCCCTTTCCTCGGACACGATCATCGGCGTATTCTTCTCGGCGGTCATGGCCTTCGGCCTCGCCGTGGTCAGCCGGGACAACGCCGTGGCCCGTGATCTGCAACAATTCCTCTACGGCGACATCCTGACCATCACGGAAAACGACATCCGCTGGCTCATCGGCCTGTTTTTCGCGCTGGCGGCCTTTCAGATATGGGGCTACAACCGCCTGCTGTACATCGGCCTCAACCCTGTGGTCGCCAAGGCCCACCGCATCAAGGTGTTTTTCTGGCAATACCTTTTCGCCGGGCTGCTCGCGCTCGTCGTGATGTTCTCCGTCTGGGCCGTGGGCGTCCTGCTGGTGACGGCGCTGCTCATCGTGCCCGCAGCCACGGCCCGCAACCTCGCCCGCACAGCCGGGGGCATGTTCTGGTGGTCAATCCTCGTCAGCGTCACTTCCGCCGTAGCCGGGCTGGTGCTTTCCGCACAGGAATGGGCCGGGACAGCCACCGGAGCGACCGTTGTCCTCGTCTCCTGCGGCTGGTTCCTGCTGAGCGCCGTCCTCGCCGCCATACGGGGGGAGGGACGGCGGCAGTAAGCATTCGTGAAGCGCGTGCGGCACGCCTGCCGCAGCCGCTTCGGGATCGGCCCGTGCGTCAATTCGTGGATGCGCGTGCGGTACGCCGGGAACCTTGCGCCTTATCCGGCAACGGCTTGCTTCCAATAGAAAAGCGCCCTCTTCCGAATCACGGAACAGGGCGCTTTTTGACGCTCCGGACGGGGATGCGCCTTTCACCGGCGGCCGCCAAGCTGACCGGGGAAAGTCCGGGGTGCCGTACCCCTGTTTCTCAATCGTATGGAAACGCCTTCCGCATACCCCATCCAGCCGGGCGTCTTTGGGAAAGGCTGTGTCATAGAAAATGGCTGATGCTTTTTTCCAGCTCCAAAGGGATAACCGGCAAAAGGCCTGAGCCGTGGATCCCGCCAAGGGGAAAACCGGAGAAAAAGGCCGTATTTTCACCGCACTGTGGAGATGAAACCACCACATTCTCTAACAAAGCCTTGGGAATGCTGAGGGCGCCTCCCTGAAAAGGGAGATGCCTCAACATTACTTTCTGTTGATCATGTGCTCAGGGGCGAGGATGTCGTCGAGCTTCTCGCGGCTGAGGAGGTTTCGGGCGAGCACGATGTCGAGCACCGAGCCGCCGGTTTCGAGGGCTTCCTTGGCGATGGACGCGGAAGTTTCATAGCCGAGATAGGGATTCAGGGCCGTGATGATGCCGATGCTGTTCTCGACCATGCTGCGGCAGCGTTCCTTGTTCGCCGTAATGCCGCTCACGCAGCGATCCTGCAACGTCCGCATGGCCTGACGCAGGCGGTGGATGCCGTTCGCCAGCGAGAAGGCGATGATCGGCTCCATGACGTTCAGCTCAAGCTGCCCGGCTTCCGCCGCCATCGTGATGGTCACGTCCTTGCCGATGATGTCGAACGCCACCTGCGAAACCACTTCTGGGATGACCGGGTTGACCTTGCCCGGCATGATCGAGGAGCCGGGCTGCAACCGGGGCAGGTTGATCTCATTGATGCCCGTGCGCGGGCCGGAGGACAGCAGGCGCAGGTCATTGCAGATCTTGGAGAGCTTGACCGCGATGCGCTTGAGCACGCCGGAAGTCTGCACATAGGCCCCGGTGTCCCACGTCGCCTCGATGAGGTTGGTGGACAGCACCACCGGAATCCCGCTGACGTCGGCGAGGGCCTTTGAAGCGGCTTCGGCATAGCCCTTGGGCGCGTTGATGCTTGTCCCGATGGCGGTCGCGCCGAGGTTGATTTCAAGCAGGAGCTTGCGGGATTCCTCGACGCGGAGGATGTCCTCGCCGATGGTCGTCGCATACGCGCCGAACTCCTGGCCGAGCGTCATGGGCACGGCATCCTGCAACTGCGTGCGGCCCATCTTGATGACGTCAGAAAACTCTTCGGACTTGGCCCCGAACCCACGCTGGAGATAGGCCATATCGCCGGTCAGTTGGCCCAACATGCTGTACAGGGCGATGCGCAGGGCCGTGGGGTAGATGTCGTTGGTGGACTGCGAGCAGTTCACATGGTTGTTGGGGTGGCAATATTCATATTCGCCCTTCTTGCGGCCCAACAGCTCAAGGGCGCGGTTGGCGATGACCTCGTTGGCGTTCATGTTGGTCGAAGTCCCCGCGCCGCCCTGAATGCAGTCCACGGGAAATTGATCGTGCAGCTTGCCCTCAATGATCTCGTCGCAGGCCGCACAGATGGCATCCCCGATTTCGCGGGGCAGCACGCCGCACCGCATGTTCGCAATGGCGGCGGCCTTCTTGACCAGACCGAGCGCCCTGATAAGCTCCGGGAAGCTGGAGATGCTCACGCCGGAAATCGGGAAGTTCTCAACCGCCCGGTACGTCTGGATTCCATAATATGTATCGGCAGGGATGCGCATTTCACCCAAAAAATCATGTTCGAGGCGAGGCATGGACGTTTCTCCTGTTTGGTGCGAATACTGAACGTGCCTTGACTATAAGAAACACCCAGCGGAACTGGCAATTGCCGATTTCGTATCGCGTCATGATCAAAAAGCATGGAGCCCCGCGTGGATCAGAAACTCCTTGAAGACTTCCTCAGCCTGTGCCGCCACAGAAGCTTTTCCCATGCGGCGCAGGAGCGCAACGTCACCCAGCCCGCCTTCAGCCGCCGCATCCGGGCGCTGGAGGAATGGCTCGGCGTGATCCTGTTCGACCGGACGGCCCTCCCCATCCGCCTCACGGCGCAGGGCGAACAGTTCCTGCCCGTGGCCCGCGACATCGTAGACCGCATGGCCGAAGCCCGGAGGGAATTCGCGGCCGGAAACCGTTCCGACGGCATCGTCCGCCTCATCAGCCTGCCGACCCTCTCCATCAACGTGCTCCCGGATCTCCTCTTCCGGGTGCGGCAGACGTGCGATCAGCTCCGTTTTGTGGTCAACCCGTTCCCGCAAAGCGTGGAAGAGCATTTCTGCGCCCTGATGGAACATCAGGTGGACATGCTCCTCACCTACAGGCTGGACGAATACGAGTCGGACAGCGAATTCCTTTCGCACATCGAATCCGCCGCCGTCGGCCGGGAACGCTTCCTCCCCGTCGTGGGGAGCGCCCTTGCGGAACGCCTTCCGAGCACATCCCCCCTGCCCTACCTTTCCTACAGCAATTTCTCCTTCGCCAACCGGATCATCCTTCCGCTCTGCGAAAAGACGCCCTGCGAACTCCAGTCCGTCTATGAAAGCAGCCTGAGCGAAGGCATCGTCAAAATGCTGGAAAAAGGCATCGGCATGGCATGGGTCCCGGAAACGCTGGTGAGCGAACAATTGAAGCGGGGTACCATCCGCCGCATATGGGAAGATCGCCCGGATCTCAGCGTGGAAGTGGATATCAAGCTCTACCGCAACAAAACCGTCCACCGGGCCGCCATCGAAACCTTCTGGAAAGCCATCCTCCCCTAGGCCGTGTCGCCAATTATATGCGATATATTGAAATTATTAAA